>JAQXMG010000032.1 GCA_029012525.1 bacterium | reverse complement strand
TGTATACTTATCTCTTTCAATATTTTTAATAATCATTTCAATTACTGTAAGGGTTGAAATAAGAGTTGTAGGACTAGTTATCCAAACATGTTTTTTATATGAATAATCAATTATATCTGAATGATATGCATTAATTTCTGCAAATATAGCTTCTGCTGGTAAAAACATTATTGCTTGATCCGTTGTAACACCATTTATTATATATTTATCATGGATAGCATCAATATGTTTTTTTACATCTGCTTTAAACATTTTTTCATACTTTTCTCTTTCAATAACACTTAAATTTTTATCAACCATAAGTCGATAATTTTCCAAAGGAAACTTACTATCTATAGCAATAGTTCCAAGAGGTTCTGGTGCAAAAAGAATTGAATCAGCAATATAACCATTAGGAAGAGTATATTGAAGTTTATAAATAAGGTCATTTTCTGGACCAAACACTGATTCTAAAATATGTTTTAGATTAACCTCCCCAAAAATACCTCTTGTTTTTTTATCAGTTAATATTCCTTGAAGAGAAACAATATCATTAGATAAACTATCAATCTTTTTTTGAGCTTCATCTATTTTGGATAATCTTTCTAAAACATTTATAAATGTTTTATTAGTTTTTTCAAAATTTTGATCAAGTCTTTCATTTACTTTTTCATTTATTTCTAAAAGTCTTTGTTCATTTTTCAATGAAAGATCTGAAAAATCTTTATTTAATGAAAGCTTAAGTTCTGATAATTCCTTAGTTAAATTAACTTCTAATTTTCCAAGACGCTCTGTTATATTTGCCTCATTAATATTTTTTGTTAATGATATTATTGTAAGTATAAGTATTACAACCAAAATTCCTATTATTACATAATCCATAAATTACTACTCCTCTACTTTTATTATTTTTTCTATTATTTTACTGATTAAATAAGCCAGTACCACTAATCCTAACATTTTAAGTAACACAATTGGTTCTTTAATTGCTGATAATATATTTTTTCCAACATATCCCCAAAAATAAATTATAGATAACTTTCCTATTAAAAGTGATATAAAATATTTTTTAGAATTCATCCCAGATAATCCACCTGCTATATTTATTAAAAATGATGGTGTAAATGGCATAGCATGAATAATTACCAAAGCATTAAAATCGATGTTTCTTAATTTTATCATTAGTTTGTCAATTTTTGTCTTAGTTTTTTGATTTAAAACTCTATAAACAAAATTATTAAGAGTAAATTTAAATAAAAAAAATGATGCCATACAACCAGTAATAGTTGCAATATAGCTTACAATAAAACCAACTACATTACCAAATGCTAAAATATTCATTCCAATAAAAACTGCCAAAGGAAGTATTGGAAAAATAGATTCTAGAATTACTAAGAAGAATCCTCCAACAACTCCAACAGATTCTAAATAATTGACTAAACCATTTATTACTGCATTTATTGTATCCATAAATTTCTCCTAAATTTATTATAATACAAAATCTATTTTTTTAAAACATTAAATACCATAATAATTATTATACCCACCTAGTACATTAACCACATTATATCCCATAGCACTTAATTTATTACATACTGGTGCACTTGTATATCCAACTGAACAATATATATAATAGGTTTCAGCTTTATTTAAATATTTACTTGGATTTGACATTAAATAATTACTAGGTATATTTTTTGAAGTAGGAATATTGCTTAATTTATATAAATAGCTATCTCTTATATCTATTATATTTACTGTACCAAGAAGATTTTTTAAATCTTTTGCATCTATACTAGAATACATAAAACTTCCTCCCTAATATATTATATGTTTTTCAAATTAAAAAAAATAGTTAGTTTAAACTGTTAAATATTATTTTTTTAATTTAAAAGTATTTATAATATTTGAAAAAACATTTATAATATTTATAAGGAGATGATTATTTTGGAAAATTGTGTATTCTGTAAAATTATGAAACAAGAAATACCTTCATACACATTATATGAAGATGATATTGTAAAAGTATTTTTAAGTATTGAGCCAATCGCTAATGGACATACCTTAATTGTACCAAAAGAACACTATAAGGATATAACTGATATACCAATTGAAGTTTTAAATCATATTAATAAAGTTAGTAAAAATATGTATAATTTATTAAAAGAGAAATTAAATTTTGATGGCTTAAAATTAGTTCAAAATAATGGATTTTTTCAAGATATACCACATTATCATTTGCATTTAATACCTCATTACAATAGTGAGAAGAAAAATTCCCTAGAAGAAGTTTACGAAATACTAAAAAAATAAAAGGCAAAGACCTTTTATTTTTAGCATGCTAATAATAAGTATATGAGCTAAAAATTATAGCTAGTAAAATATATAAAACAACGACTATTAGTAATCCAAAACTGCCATTATTTCTATCTCTTCTATCGTTATCGCAAACATTATCTACATTGTGCATAATCTTCACCTCCTAAATTAAATCCAAGCTCCAAGTATAATAATTAGTAAAATAAATAAAACTAAAACAATTGCAGATGATGAAACGCAGTTCATAATTCATTCCTCCTTTTTTCTTATTCTAAAATATTTTATGGTAAACCTTAAAATTTGTGTATATAATTGTCTAATTTATTGATTTTTTAACATGCTTTTGTTATGATAATATTATAGTTTTTTGAAAGGAGAAAAATATTGTAATGAAAAAACTAACAAAATTATTAATCATACCTGTTATAGCATTTTCTCTTGTTGGATGTGGAAAAGTACCTGTACTTGAAAATGGACAAGAAGCCGTTGCTACAACAAATAAAGGAAGTATTTCTGCAGAAGATTTATATGAAAAATTAAAAACAACCTATGGTAATAATGTATTAATTGATTTAATCGATAAGCTTATTCTAAATGAAAAATATGAAGAAACTGAAGACGAAAAAGAATACATTAAAGAACAAATTAAACAAATTAAAAGTGCAGCAACAAGTAATGGTATGACATTTGAAACATATATTAATTATTATGGTTTTAAAAATGAAGAAGCTGTTGAAGAATATCTAGTATTAAACTACAGAAGAGATTTGGCTGTTAAAGATTACATAAAATCTACAATTAAGGAAAAGGAAATTAATAAATATTACGAAGAAAATATTTATGGAGATATTAGAGTAAAACATATTTTAATTGAACCAGAAACTTTAACAGGAATGACTTCTGAAGAAATTGAACAAGCTAAAGCTAAAGCTTTAAAAACTGCTAAAGAAGTTATTAATAAACTAAAAAATGGAAAAAAATTTGATACTCTTGCTAAAGAATATTCTGATGATAAATCAAATAATGAAAATGGTGGAGATTTAGGTTGGTTTAACACAGGAGAAATGGAAGAATCATTTGAAAAAGCAGCATTTGCACTAAAAAAAGGAAGTTATACAACAACACCAGTAGAAACAAAATATGGTTATCATATTATTTATAAAACTGATGAAAAAGAAAAACCAAAATTAGAAGATGTAAAAGCAGAAATACTTAATAAATTAGTTGAAGAAAAATTAACTAAGGATTCTACTCTATATTATAAAGCTTTAGAAAACATAAGAAAAGAAGCAGATTTAAAAATTGAAGATTCATTCTTAAAAGACGCTTATAACGACTATATGAAACAATTAAAATCTAGTAAATAAAAAAAGCCATAAGGCTTTTTTATTTGCAATATTGTTGTTCATTACAAGTAATACAAATAGAATAATTATATTTATAAGTTATATCTGATACCGTTTCTTGTTCAGTTCTTGTAATTAATAATTTATCAACAACACATTTATCAATCTTGATATCGGGATTAACTTTTTTCAACTCATCATAAGTTATTTCAGTTTGATTATTATTCCATACAATGCTTTCTTTTTTATCAATTACATAGAGATTTAAATTTTCTTCTAATAATTTTAAGTAACCTTCAATCTCCTTTTCTTTACTAGATGATGTCATTTTTGAAATATTTGGTAAAACTATCATTGATACGATAGCAATTAAAACTAAGACTAAAAGCATTTCAACAAGTGAAAAACCTTTTTTATTCATATTTCTCACCACTTTCTATTAATTTTTCTTTTAATTTTTCTTCATTCCAAATTTCAAGATTTAATGTTTTTGCTTTTTCATATTTACTACCTGGATTATCACCAACTATCACAACATCAGTTTTTTTGCTAACTGAATCAATTGTTTTTCCACCATAAGTAGTTATCTTTTCTTTTAAATTATCTCTTGATATAAATGATAAAGTTCCAGTTATTACAAATTTTTTATCAGCAAAAGCATCTTTTTTAGATATTTGTTTTCCTAAATATTTCATATTAACACCAAATGATTCTAATTTTTCTATAGTTTCAATATTTTCATCATTTTTAAAATAATCAACAATGCTTTTTGCCATAACATTTCCTATATCTGATATATTTACAAGTTCATCAAATGATGCCTTTTTTAAAAGTTCAATATCAGGATAAATTTTAGCAATAATTTTGGCACTTTTCTCGCCAAGATATCTTATTCCTAAACCAAATAGTAATCTTTCAAGTGAGTTTTCTTTTGATTTTTCAATGGCTTCAAGTAAATTACTAACTGATTTTTCACCAAAACCTTCAAGCTCCATTAACTCTTCACTTCTATCTTTTAATAAATATATATCAGTTATGTTCTTAATATATCCAAAATTATAAAAATCTTCGATAATTCTTTCACCAAGACCATCAATATTCATTGCTTTTCTACTTGAAAAATGAATAATTTTTTCAATATTTCTAGCATTACAATCCTCATTCAAACAAAAATAATGAGATTCATTTTCTTTTCTAACAATTGGACCACCACATATAGGACAATTTTTTATCATTGCAAATTTTTCTAAATTCTCATTTCTTTTATCAAGTTTTACTCCCACAACTTCTGGTATAACATCACCTGCTTTTCTAAGGATAACATAATCTCCTACTCTTATATCTTTATCTTTAATAAAATCTTCATTATTAAGTGTTGCTCTTGATATAGTAGATCCTGCAACACGAACTGGCTCAAGAATCGCATTTGGAGTTATTTTTCCGGTTCTTCCTACAGTAAATTTAATGTCCTTTAACTTTGTAACAACTTCTTCTGGTGGAAATTTATAAGCTGTTGCCCATTTTGGACTTTTTGCAGTATAACCAAGGGCTTCTTGCATTAAAATATTATCTACTTTTATAACCATTCCATCAATATCATAAGATAAGGAACTTCTTTTCTTAGAAATTTCATTAATAAATGATATTACTTCATTGACATTTTTACATATTTTTCTTTCTTTATTAACCTTAAATCCTAAGCTATCCATAAATTCTAAAGCATCTTGATGTCTATAAATGCCATAATCTTTAGGATTAGGTAAATGGTAAATAAAATTATTTAACTTTCTTTTTTTAGCAACACTCGAATCAAGTTGTCGAACACTACCACTAGCTAAATTTCTACAATTTTGAAATAAACTAAGTCCTTCTTTCTTTCGTTCATTATTAACTCTTTCTAATTCGCTTTTTTTAATATATATTTCCCCTCTTACTTCAATATCAGTATCTTTATTTAGTTTTAAAGGAATATCATTTATAGTTTTAACATTATGAGTAATGTCTTCACCAGTTGTTCCATCACCTCTTGTTACACCCCTTACAAGTACTCCTTTTTCATAAGTTAAACTAATTGCTAATCCATCTATTTTTAGTTCTACAACATAAGTTGGATTAAATCCTTCTTTTTTTATTTTTTCATCAAATTTTACTATTTCATCTTCATTAAATACATTACCAAGTGATAACATAGGTATTTTATGTACTACTTTAACAAACTCTGATATAACAGTTGACCCTACTCTTTCAGTTGGAGAATCTTTCCTTTTCAAATCTGGATATTTTTTTTCCAAAGTAATAAGTTCCTGCATTAATCTATCATATTCAAAATCATCAACTGTTGGATTATCTAAAATATAATATTCATAGTTATAGCGATTTAATGTATCAACTAAATAATTAATTCTTGTTTTGTCATCCATAATTTTTTATCTCCTATAAATATATTATAGGATAAATTTATATTAGAAACAAGAAAAAGTACTAAAAAAAGTCAGAATTTCTATTATCTGACTTTTTTGTTTTATTAGAAGGTTTTACTTACCCAGGTTATGCTATTTTTAAAGAAACATCATCTAAATCTAATGATTGATTTCCATCAGAATTAACTAAGAATTTGATTGTAATTGCAGTTGTATTAGCAGGTGATTCTGAAGTAATTAATTGATAAAATGCAAAGTCTCTATTTGAATTTGTAATATCTTGTTGTCTTATGGTAATTATTCCACCACTTACTGGTCCAGTTGTAGTTTCAAATATAACATTAGCAGTTAACCCAACCAGACTTCCTTCACCCCTAGCAAAAAATGATAATTGATAGAAACAACCATTACTTGTTACTGGAATTGTTTGTTCTATAGCTGATTCATCTCCTATATTTACTGCCCAAAAACCCGAATGAACTCTTCCTTGACTATTTAACGATGTTATTCCTTCTGGATTAGTAAAAACCCAATTTGAAGGTTTATTATCGCTTCTAATTTCCATACCACCATTTTTAACAAGTTCCCCAACAGATTTGCATTTACACTCACAACTACCTGTTGGTCCTGTTGGTCCTGTTACTCCATCTTCTCCATCAAAACCTCTTGGAATCACAAAGTCAAAAACATGATTTGGACTGCCTCCACTATCTGTAACAATTGCATCGGTTCCAGCATCTCCTGTTGTAGTTGTACCAATAGCCAAAGTTTCAGATGGTCCCGTTGGCCCTGTTGGCCCTGTTCATGCCCTCAAAAGTGAAAGTGTAAAGTAATCAATGAAAAACAATGATATAATACTAATGAAACACTTTATATATACATATTTTGAGAGGAGTTAAAAAAATGAACGAAAAAGAATTAGAAATGTTTAAAGATTTAAGTTTTAAAATAACTAACGAAACAAAAGAACTATTACTTGATATGCTATATATAAAGCAAATGTTAGAGGAAAGCGAACTATCGCCAAAAGATAGAAAACTTTTAGAAAAAGAATATAAAAAATTATTCAAACAATTTAGAAAAGAGTTTCAAGAACAAAAACCTATTGAAACACAAATAATGCGTAGTTATTTTAATAGTAAAAAATAAGATAGCGAATAATTGCTATCTTTTTAATTTGTGTCTTTTTCCTCTCTTATTTTATCGTGTATTTCGCTACTACTTAATTGAGAGGTTTGTTTTGTATAATTAAAAATGCTATTTTCAAACATTTTAAATATTCTAATTGGCACTCTTTTATCGTGCGTTATTATGAAAGGGTTTATAATAAAATTATTTCCTCGTCCAACTTTTGCGTTTTCTATTTTAATTATTTCTTTTTTTTCTAATCTTTTAATTGCTTTTGAAAAAGTCGGTTTATCGCAATTAGTATATTTTCTTATATCTTCGCCGTTCATAAAACCATAAGGCTTTCGATTTTGTGTTTTTACAACATAGCCACTATAATTATAACCCCAACCAAGACAAGAAATCATAACCATTAAAATATCGTATTCATTACTTTTTAATTTTAATTGAGGAAAAGTTCTAAAAGGTATATCAAAAACCTTAGTGAATTCTTTGTTTTTATTTATTTCTATCGTGTTTTTTAAATAGTCTATCGTTTCGCGTCTTGTTATACTTACTTTGTCGCCCTCATAAATAGGTATAACTTCGCCCGTTATAAAATCAGTTATTCCTCTTAATATTTCTTTTTCTTCTTTCACATAAGATAACCCCCTTAATAGTTGCCTTTTTTCTAACCTAAAATAACTTTTTAGTTGTGTATATTACAACCATAAAAAAATCATTTTTTCTTTTAATTAAAGGCAAATACTCGTATTTTGCTTTTTTCTTTATCTAATATCTATATTTCCAAATAATACATACATCTACCATTAAAGATATAATGATAAATGATACATAAAAAACCTAAACGACGAAGAACATCAGCAAGTAAATATTTGCCATTATATTTGACTAATTCAATGCCAATAAAATCAACCTTTTTATTTTCTTTCATTTCCTTTATTACATTTTTAAGCATACAAGTAGCAATACCTTTTTTTCTATATTCTTCTTTGACATAGACAATATCAATAAATAAGTAATCTTTCATATACCACCCATAGACAACACCGACAATTTTATTTTTATGATAATGATAATACGAATATAAGTTATATTCTTTGCCATAATTTTTGTAA
>JAQXMG010000031.1 GCA_029012525.1 bacterium | reverse complement strand
CAAATTATAATGGTGGAACAATAGATAATCCCGGAGCATTTGATATAACCTTTGTAGATAATAAAACAACAGCACATGATGCGTTTACATTTGGTACACAAAGCTTAAATGGAATATGGGTAGGAAAGTTTGAAAATAGTGCAACAAGTATTTCTAACACTACAGATAACACAATTCATATTCCAATTATAAAACCAGATGTAAAAAGCTGGATTTGGAGTAATTTAAGTACATTATATTATTCGATATTAAATATGAAAGATACAAATAATATTTATGGTTTTGATACAAGTATAGATACAACATTAGATACGCATATGATGAAAAATAATGAATGGGGAGCTATTGCATATTTTACGCAAAGTATTTATGGTAGATGTACATCGAGTACAACATGTGTTAATGTATATATTAATAATAGTTGTGATGATACAACAAAATATTCTTATACAGGTCGAAGCGGTGGAGCAGTTCCAGGTTCTACTTCAGCAACTGAAATATATGGCAATTCAGTAACATCAGATACTACACTTTATAATTCCTATGGATATTACACTTATGATGGTTATTTATTAGAATATGGTACGGATAATAAAACAACAACAAAAGATATAACAACATTAGCATCAACCACCGGAAACATTTATGGTATATATGATATGAGTGGCGGAGTAAACGAATATGTTATGGGCGTATATACAGATGGCACTCAAAATTGGTCCGGAGGAAATTCACGTTATAACTCTGGGTTCACTGGATGTCTTGACACAAGTTGTTCAAGTACTTATAGTGGCAATGCTTATCCAAGTAGTACTAAATATTATAATAGTTATACAACGAGTACAGATTATACAAATGCAGGATTGCAACATGCAAATTTAGAAACAGCAAATTGGTATGGTTCAAGTTTTGGTGATTTTGTTGATGGAAGTAGTCCTTGGTATAAACGTGGTGGACATTGTTTTGATGGAAGTGCAGCAGGAATATTTGAAATAGGTAGACATGTTGGTGGCGGTTTTAATCAATATTTTTCATCTCGTTCTATTATTATAAAATAAATCAAATATAAAATATGTCAAAATCAGACATATTTTTTTATTTATATAATTTATAATTGTTATGGTGAAGAATATGAAAGTTAAATTATTTGATGAGTCTCATGAAAAGGATTTGGAAGAAAAAGTTAATGATTTTCTAAGTACATTAGATAATGAAGTTGTTGATATAAAGTTTGGTGTTAGTACATCTATGTTTTCTGAAGATCAAATATATTGTTTTTCTGCTATGGTGATTTATAAAAATTAAAAAAACTTACTTGTTTGTAAGTTTTACATCATGTACATACTTGATTGATATGAATCACTTAAATTAGTTGAAGAAGTCATATTAAGTTTATTTTCAATAGCTTGAACTCTTTTTTCTAATTCTTTTATTTTATTTTCTAAGTCCAAAATATTACTATTTTGATTATCCATATAGCCAAAATTATTTGGCATCATTGGTTGTTGTGGCAACATATTTGGATTAAAACCATATGGCATTTGTGGATTCATAAAAGTCCTCCTTTTTCATAATTATTTTATGCAAAAGCCTTTATTTTGTTAATATTATATTATATAATTTAATTGGTGAATTTTATGAGACTTAGAAATGTTAAAGGCAAAAAAGAAATTTTAGATAATGCAATTGTTATAATTAAAAATCCTGAAGAATATAAAGGAAGTTGGAATAAATTATTTTTAAATGATAATGAAATAAATATAGAAATAGGAACAGGTAAATGTAAGTTTATTAAAGAACTTGCTTTAAAAAATCCCAATATAAATTATATTGGGATTGAAAAATCTGATAGTATTTTATCTCTTGCAGTTAAAAATAAAGAATTTCCAAGTAATTTAAAATTAGTATGCTATGATGCATCAAAAATAGATGAGTTATTTTCCTTTGAAGTATCAAAAATTTATCTAAACTTTTCTGATCCTTGGCCTAAAAAAAGACATAGTAAAAGAAGACTAACTAGTAAAAATTTTTTAGAAAAGTATGATTCTATTTTTAAAAATGATAAGAAAATTGAATTTAAAACAGATAATATGGGTCTTTTTGAATATTCACTTATTTCATTTGTTGATTATGGATATAAGATAAAAGATTTATCTTTGGATTTGCATAAATTAGAAAATAATGATAATATATTAACAGAATATGAAGAAAAATTTTCTAAAAAAGGTTTCAGAATATACAAGGTTAGTGTATACAAAAAATAAATAATTTGTTATAATAGAGGTATCATTATGAAAAAATATTTTTTAATATTATTATTAGTTCTATTTTGTTTGACAGGATGTACAACTATTAATAAAAAAACACCAGATGATGTTGTGTCATTGTCTTTGAATGAGGTAGTTAAAACAAATACTGCTTTTAAAGGATTTAAATTATACGTTCCTACCAATATGAATGTTATGAATGATACTTCAGAAAATGTTGTTTTGACAACTAATGGTGATAAATACTATTTATATGTTGATTTAATAAGTTATTATAATAAAGTAAGTAATGATTATAAAATTAATGAAGAACAGGAAGCTTTTTACTCAAAAATATTAAATGATGATGGAAAATCTGGCTATGTTCTAATTACAAAGTATGATAACAAATACTTTGTTGAAGTTATGTATAATTATGCTAAAATTGAAGTTATAACAAGAGACTATAAAGAAGCTTTATCTAAATCACTAATTATATTAAATAATTTAGAATTTAATGATAAAATAATAGATAGTTTAGTAGGAAAAAATATTTTAGAATATGATGAAGAAAAATTTAATCTTTTAGGTCCATCAGGGGAAACGACAAATTTTTTAGAGTGGGTTTCTTATGATGAGGAAGAAGAAAATAAATCAGGTATTTTAGATGAAGATATTATAGATATTGAATCAGAATAATTTAGAGGTGGAAAAAATGGGACTATTAAATAAAATCAAAAATGCTTTGTTTGAGGAAGAAGAAGTAGAAGAAGAAATAGCAAAGAAAATTGATGTTGAAAAAACGATTAAGGAAGAACCAGAGATAAAGATAAGACATTATGATGAAGAAAAAGAAAATCAGGAAGTAAAAACAGATAAAACTCCAATGATATTTGATGTTGAGGATTTTGTTGAAGAAATTTCTGAAGAACCAAAGAAAGAATATCAAAAGCCAATAAAACAAGAACAAAAGATAATCTATGGTGGTTATGTTAAAGAAGAATTAGAACATGAAAAAACAAAATTTAAACCTTCACCAATTATTTCTCCAGTTTATGGTATTTTAGAGTCTACTGGTAATGATGATATAAAATATGAATCTGGCAAAAAATCTTTAGATAGTATGTTTTTAGAGGAAAAATCAAAAACAGCAACTTTAGATGAAATAAGAAAAAAAGCTTATGGCATAACTGAAGAAAAAGAAGTTTCAAAAGAAGAAAAAGAAGATAAAAGTCTTCTTTATGAAATGGAAAATGTTGATGATAAACCTGCAATTGATAAAATATCAATTGGTGATGCTGTTGAATATTTTGAAGATTTAGGTCTTGAGTATGATGTTGATTACAAAGATTTAGCTAAAGAAAAGATGACTAGAACTATTAAAAATAAGGAGTTAAGTGAAGAAGTAGAAGAAGAAATAAAAGAAAACAAAAAAATAGAAGATGAAATAAAATCTCAAGAAAAAGTTGTAGCAAAAGAAGAACCAGAGGTAGAAGAAAAAAATTTATATGATTTGATTGATTTAATGTATGATAATAAGGAATAAAAAAGGAGGATTTTATGACTGAATATAATCAAATATTGTTATCTATTCTTTTGGTGTTAGTGTGTGTTTTAGTAATATTTTTAATTGTTGTAGCAATAAAATTAATAATAACAACAGATAAAGTTAATATAATATTAAAGGATGTAGAAAACAAATTAAAAAGTATAAATGGTTTTTTTAATTGTTTAGATAGTATAACAGATGCTATATCACTTGTTGGAAACACTTTAATTGATAAGACTATTAATTTAATAGATAGATTAATTAATAGAAAAAGAAAGGAAGAGGAAATTGATGAGTAAAAAAAGTGGTTTAGGAAAATTATTATTAGGTTTAGGAGCAGGAGTTGGCTTAGGATTTTTATTTGCACCTAAAAAAGGTAGTGAAACAAGAGAAGATATTAAATCCAAAGCTAATGAATTAGTTAATAAGGTTAAAAATCTTGATGCTGATGAAGTAAAAGATAATGTTGAAAAAAAGATTAATGAAATAAAAAAAGAATTAGAAGATCTTGATAAAGAAAAAGTATTAAAAATTGCAAAGAAAAAAAGTGAAGAAATAGGAAAACAAATAGAAGATCTTTATGAAAGTGTTAAAGAATCTGCAACACCTGTTGTAAATGATGCAATTGATAGTCTAAGAGAATATGCAATCAAGGTAACAAAGAACGTTTTAGAAAAATTAGAAAAAGAAAAAACTGAAAAATAATTGATGTAAAATATAAAATATGTTATCATTACTTGTATAGTGGTAACATTTTTTTATGGAGGTTTATTTATGAAAAATAAAGAAAAAACAATTAAATTATTAAAATATGTAACAATTGGACTTGCTATTTTTTTCTTATTAGAGTTGATATATTTTGGCTATAAAATGATTAATATTAGAAATAATTCAACTTATTATAGTGGCATTAATAGTGTTATAAAAACAGATAATGGTTATGTTGCTATAGGTTTTAGTGATAAAAAACATAGTAAATTTTTAAAATATGAAGCTCCTGGTTATAACAAACCATATATTTGGGTTTATGATAATGATTTAAAAATAGTAAAAGAAATAAATTTAGATTTAGGATATAATGGCGAATTTAACGATTTAATAGAGGTTTTTGATGGCTACATTGTGGTAGGAAATATAGAAATGAGTGATACTAATCACAAAGATAGTGCAACTGAAGGTGTAATCATTAAATATGATAAAGATTTTAATATCGTTTGGAGAAAAAATTACAATGCTTTAGGTGATACTAAATTTAATGTTGTAAAAGAATATAAAGATTCATATTTTGTCGGAGGTTCAAGCGTATTTGAAAGTAGTGCTTTAGGACGTGATGAAAAAGGTGGAGCAATTATTTTACAATATAATAAAGATGGCGAAAAAACTTTAGAAATGTCTCATGGTGGAGCAACATCATATGGATTGTTTAATGATATAGAAATTGTTGATGATGGTATTATAGCAGTAGGTGTTATGTACAAAGGAACAGGTATTATTTATAAATATGATTTTAAAGGTAAAGAATTATGGCATAATTATTTTGGATATACAGATACAATGGGTTTAACAAGTATAACTAAGATAAATAATAGTGAATTTGTTATAACAGCTTCAAAATTAGAAGGAAAAGATGAAACAGATAATTACCAAGCAGCACTAATTAAAATTAATAATAAAGGTAATATAATTAAAGAAGAATATTATGTTAAAGACAATATTTCAAGATTTAATGATAGTGTACTTTTAGATGATAAATTATATGTAGTTGGTGTTTATGGCAAAAAAAATGATAGTATTCTTGATAATGATTCAGTAATTGTAACATATAATGATTCTTTAGAAAAACAAGATGAACTTATATATGATGGAAATAAAACCTATACTTTAACAAAAATAATAAATGTTGATAGTAAATATGTTGTTGTAGGAAATACTAATTCCAAGTTAAAGTTAGACAATTTAAAAACTAATGGACTTGATTTTTATCAAGTAATTGATAAACAATAAATTGCAAAACAAATTGCAATTTTTTTATTTTTGGTATTGGCCATAGTAATATTCAAATAAAATATAACTTCATAAAATATATTGAGGTGAAAATTGGATGCTTAATTTTATATTAGAGTATTGGATAGAAATATTATTTGGATTAATTATCTCATTTATAGGTTATTTTTTTAAACAGATAGTAAATTATAAAAATAAATTAGACGATACAAATAAAGGAATTGTAGTAATGCTAAAAATTAAAATAATAGAAAAATACGATGAATTTATAAAAAAAGAATCTATTACTATTGAAGAAAAAGAAGGCTTAATGGATTTATATAATGTATATATGAAATTTGAATGTTGTGATGTTGTGAGTGATCTAATTAAAAAAATTAATAGCATTCCAATAAAATAGGAGGTAATAAAATGGATTCTTTAGTTACTGATATTTTGTTAAATGTCTTAATGATAAGTATTACTTTTTCAGTTATTTTAATGGCTTTAATTCAAAAAATAAAGGATTTAGAAATAATTAATAAAAGTTATCAAGTATGGATTATTAATTTAATTCTTTCATTTTTAGTAGGAATTCCTTTTGCTATTGTTTTTTATGATTTAAAACTTAATTTAGCAGTTTGGGTTAGTATATTTGGCTTTATTGGAGCTCCAACAATATATGAAACACTAAAAAAACAAAACATAATTAATTATAAACCAAAAAGTACTAGTGATAACAAAGAAACAATAACAATATCTAAGGATAATGAAATAAAAAGAAATTAGCTTTTTTTAGCTGATTTCTTTTTGGATAACATAATTAAGATAAAATTGACAAATAAAACAATATACACAAAAGAAGAATAAAGAGGAAATTTAGTAAATAAATTGATAATTAAATAATTTTTAAACAAAGTAATGGAAACAAGAGGAATAGCAAAGCAAAGGAAAACTATAATAATATTTAAAATAAGATCTTTTTTTATTTTAAATGTAGTTTTTATATAATTAGTTAGACTATAGAACAAAACAGCAAGGGAAGTAAATGATGCAATTATAATAGTGGACGCTAAAACATTTTCAATTCTTTCAATAAATTCAAAAGCTTTAACTTTTTTTAAAAGTGCATATTCTGGATAAGTAAATATAATACTCATATCAATACCAAAAACACCTATGATTAAAAGAAAAAATACAAGTACAAACAAATAACCAACTACATAACCATAGATTATTCTTCTTTTTAATTTTTTAGAGTCTGTAATATCACTTTTTCTTATGCTAATTAAGCTAATTAAAGGTACAATTATAAAGGTAGGAAAGATTAAAGAAGTCTTTATGAAGTTTTCATTAGAGACATCAAAAATAGGTAAATAATTATCAAATTCAACAATTGGAATTA
>JAQXMG010000030.1 GCA_029012525.1 bacterium | reverse complement strand
ATAAATTCATTTTTTTTAATATCATATTATCCTTAATTTTATTGAAAGTACTCTTTAGATAAAATATCAGTTATTTTTTTAGATGCATTGCCATCACCATAGTAATTAATTTTATTTTTATCATTTATTTTAGCATTAATTATTTTTTTGTATAAATCATTATACTCTGGTTTAGCTAATATATTATACACATTGTTTAATGTTTCCACCCATTCTGTTTGATCACGAACTGTAATACATGGAACATTTAATATATAGCATTCTTTTTGTAAGCCACCACTATCAGTTATTACTTTTTTACTATTTTTAGTTAAATATAACATTGTTAAATAATCAACTGGCTCAACAAAGTAAATATTTTGATAATGATTTTCATTTTCTAATTCATCAATCATTTTCTTTATTCTAGGGTGAACAGGAAAAATAACTAATTCATCCAAATCATTTAAAGTCTTAAGTATTTGACATAAATTTTTATTATTGGAAGTATTTTCTGCCCTATGAATTGTTGTTAAATACCATTTATTGTATTTTTTTTCTTCATAAATTGGTATCAAACCAATATTATTTTTCTTAACTTGTTTACTAAAAAATAATACACTATCACACATAACATCACCGACATTAAATACATTTTTATTAATACCTTCTTTACTCAAATTATTAACTGCGTCATCCGTAGGTGCAAATAAAATAGAAGAAATGTGATCAGTTAAAACACGATTTTGTTCTTCAGGCATATTCATATTAAATGATCTTAATCCTGCTTCAATGTGAATAACAGGAATTAATAATTTGGAGGCAGCTAGAGCAGCTGCAATAGTAGAATTAGTATCACCATAAACTAAAACATAATCTGGTTTTTCTTTAATTAATACCTTTTCTATTTCAATTAACATCATTCCTGTTTGATAAGCATGACTTCCTGAACCTACTCCTAAATTATAGTCGGGTTTTGGTATTGATAGTTCTTCAAAAAATATATCAGACATATTTTTATCATAATGTTGACCTGTATGAATAATTACTTCTTTAAATTTTTTTCTTAACTCTTTGGATACAACTGATGCCTTAACAAATTGAGGTCTTGCACCTATAACTGTAACTATTTTTTTCATAAAACTCCTTATTTTTGTATTAAATCATTAATAACTTTTTCAACTCTTTTTTTCCAAGTATTTTCTTGCTTTACTACTACAATTTTTTTCTCTTTATTTTCAATAATTTTTTTATTTTCAAGAATTTTTTCTATTTGATTTTCTATACTAATTTCATCATAATTACAAATGAAACCTATATCATTATCTTGAATAAATTTAGAAGCTTCAGTATTTGAAGTTGAAATAATAGGTACTTCATTTTCAATATATTCAAATAATTTAATTGGTGTTGCCATATCTCTATATGGATTATTTTTAAAAAATAAACAACATAAATCAGCACTAGCATAATACTTATTTAAATCTAAATTTTTCTCATGAATTATTTTTATTCTAGGAGAAATATATTTATCATAAGTATTTTTATATTTATTCCATTCTTCTTCACGACAGCATACAATTAAATTGATTTTATCATATTTATTAACAAATTGAAATAATAATTCTAAATTATATATGTCATTTGAAATTCCGCCAACATAAAATATATTAAAATCTTTATGAGCTACCTTTTTCACTACTTTTTCATTACATCCTGGTGGTAATAACTCTATTTTATAATTAGCATTTTGATTTTTAACAGGTAAATATTTTTTAAAAGAATTAGAAGGTAAATAAAGAACATCTAAAACTTTTCGATACATTAATAAATCATACTTATAAAAAATTATAGCTAAAAATCTTTTAAAAAATGTTGTAGTACTTTTGTATGAATCAAATTTCCAATAAATATCCCGATAAAAAAGACCAATTTTAATATTATTTTTTTTACAAAATTTAAAAAAACTAAAATCCAAAAAAGGATATCTAGGAAAATGATTTTTTTCAGTCAATAAAGTTGGCATTGTACTACTCTCAGAATATAAAAAATCATATTTTATTCCATTATTAATGTTTTCTTTAATCTTACTTATTTGCTGTTTTCTTTCTTTTCCATAGCCCATTATAATATCAACTCGATATCCATATTCTTCAAAGGCATTTATCATTTTAATTGGTCTTATTTGAGAACCAGAGCTATGATTAGTATTAATAAAACATGGAATATGAAAAATACATCTTTTTATGTCTGATTCATTATTTTTTGCTTTTTTGGATTTTTTTTCTAAAATTAGTGACTTAAAATACTTAAAATCTCCTTTTTTAATCTTTAGCATATTTTTAAAATCAATTCCTGATTTTGTTAGTAAAACTATATACGTTATACCATAAAATATATATGATATTGTAGAAGCTAAAGCTGCCCCTTTAATTCCAAATTTAGGTATTAAAATACAATTGGATGCAATATTAATTATTAAAACTAATGAAGATACTAACAAATGAATTTTTGGTTTACCTTGAGTATAAAAATAAACAGGTGCTATTTTTCCAATAGATGCAAAAGCTATACCTATTAACAATATTATCATACACACTCCTGCTGAAGCATATTCTTTTCCGTACAAGAATACTATTAATGGTTTACAGAATATTCCTATTAAGCAAATTATACTTGTAACATAAAACGTCAACTTAATTATTTGTTCGGTAACATTATTTCTAGTATCATCAGAACACGAATACAATTTTCCTTCAAATGCTGATACTAGCGAACTAGGAAATAAAAAAGCTAATTCAGCTAAATGTACAGCAATTGAATATATACCTAATTGAAAATCACCTTGCATAGCTTTTACCATAAATAAATCTGCTCTATAATTAAAATAAATAAACAATGCTGCTAAATATAATGGAATTCCGTAAATTAATTCTTTTTTTAAAAGATCAAATGATATAAATAACCTTAAATTTAATTTTAATCCTTTTTTTATTAGTATAAGCTTCAATAATTCCATTATACTATAAGTAATAGAAATGCTAATTATATTTAAAAAACCAGAAAAGTATAATACAATAATTAGAATACATTTTAAAACATTTGTATAGATAGAATATCTATTATATAAATAAATTGTTTCATCTACAACATGTATAGTAGTAAAATAGTTAAAAAACATTAAAGAAGAAGAATAAACTAACCAAGTTATCAATAATAAATATTTATTTGTGTTAGAATTAAATATTATATTAGTAAATAAAATTGATAATATTATATATATAATATTTAGTATTAATAATATAGTAACGTTATTAGAAATTACATCATTTCGATCATACTTACTTTTTTTAATAAAATAACTATTTGAACTAGTAATACTCAAATTACCATATGATGCAATAAGACCAAATATTAACAAATAAAATGTAAAATAACCCTGATTAACAACTCCAAGTCCCCTAGCAATTAAGATACTTGTTAAAAAACCAATTAGAATTGAAATTACTTGTGTTATTAAATTACTAAACAAATTTTTTTTAAAATTCATACCTACTCCTTAAAATATTTTTTTATTAATATTAATACACTTATAACTTGTATTTTTTCTTTAGTATTTCCCCTTTCGTATAAATTTATCATATCATCTTTTATTTCTTCATCTTTAACAAGTTTTATATTTTCTAAATAATATGTATCAAGTTTATTTTTTAATTCAATATTATTTTGATACCAATAATCAATTGGATTCATTCCATATTTTTTGTTATAACTATTCCTATATTTATTTTTTAATATGTCTAAAATAGATTTTAATGAGTACATTCTACCTTTGTATGATATCTTAAGTAGTTTTTTATCATTCATACTAATACCATTATGTGGATATTTTGCAGCATCTGGATGATACTTATTTACCCATTTATAATAAATATAATGATTATATCTATATTTAATTGGTAACGAAATACAATAATCGAAAAAATCAACATTCATAAATGGAGACATTGCTTCTGTAAATTCTTGAAAAGTCATCGAATACCCTAAAATTGCTCCATTGCAAGCTCGATTATATATCATACCTTCTTCATAATTATTATAATTTACCTGATTAACATACTTTTCTAATTTTTTTATAAGTGTAGTAGAAAATGCACCATTTCCTAATTTATATTCTTTGTTTTTTAAATCTTTATAAAATGTTCCTATAACAACATCTCCAATAACACCTGTATGTATAATTCCTATATTTTCAGTATTTATCAATTTAATAAAATCATATAATTGTGAAGGCCACATATAATATATTATTCCATCAGTAAATTCGATAGATTCATCTATAAAATTTAATGATAAACCATTATCTAAATTTTTAAATAGCCAATGATTTTTTAACTCACTTGATATTTCCATTGGAACTTTAAAATCGTCTTCCATTGTCTCAGAATAAGTTATGTTTAATATTGGTTCATTTTTAATTTTTTTTATTACATAATTAGTCATTCTTGAGTCTAATCCTGCACTTAAAGGTGCAACATTATCATAATTATATTCATCATTTTTATTGATTTGCAGATAAACAGCATCTAAGAATTTTTTTTCAATATTGTCTATAATTTCTTCTTCTGTTTCTTCATTAGTTTGCTCTTTAGTAAAATTATAATATTTTTTAATTTCAATTTTTTTATTTTCTATTTTAATATAACTTCCTGGTAATAATTTTTTTATTTCTTTAAAAGGAGTTATATCATTATACATATATCCATATGTTAATAAACTATAAATACCAGCCTTATCCAATGAATATTTCATTTTTTCATTTTTCATAAAATGAATTATATCATCTATTCTTGTAGCAAAAATAATATTATTTTTAATTTTATTATAAAAAATTGTTTTATCACCAAAATGATTAGTAAAAATTAAAGAAATATTTTTTTTCTTATCATGAAAAAAACCTGAAAAATTACCACGAAATTCATTAAAAAAAGTTTCATCGTTAGTAATATACATTTTTTCTGCTAAAGATTTAATATTGTTACATTTGTATTTACTCAACATTGTTTTTAAATTTAAAATTACACCATCAATTAAAATAATATACTTTTCATTTTCATATAAAGTTTTATCGTTTTCGAATTTCTTATCACTCGATAATTCAAGATACCAATTTTCGCTTTTAATTCTTTCAAAAATATATTTGGTAGAATCTAAAATTATTAAATCATTATAAATATTTGTTCCAAAAATTCTAGACATGATTTTTTCCTCCTAACTTAAAACTAAAAAAAGAAATGAATTTAATTGCAAAAATTACTAAAAAAATCACAACAAATGATACATTATATATAAAATCTACAAATCCTGCTTGTAATACAGTAGTGAATATAATTAAAGATTCAATATATAATGTCATATTAAGCGGTGTTTTTTTATTTTTTAAATAAATACAAAAAATAGATGAAAATATTATACCAACAAGTATAGGAGAAAATAAAATTCCATATATTCCAAAATTAGCATATGCTTCACCTAAAAACATTGTACTCATCACTCCACCTGTACCATTTAAAATAGCATTTTTATTATAACACTCCATAAGTAATCTTCCGCTTCTAACTCCAAATGTTTTTCCGGTTCCAAAGATTAAAGCAAATATTTTTGAAAAACTAGATCCATGCAAATAATTAATATAAACCGGAAAAGCATCAAAATGCAAAAGCAAAGTACCTGCTTGTGTCATAAAAATTCTTGAAAGAGGTCCGGATGACAATGTTAAAATATTACCTTGATAGTTACCAATTATAATATAAGAACTTATTATAAGGATTATAGCTGTTAAAACAAATGGTAAAATTTTTTTTAACTTAGACGTTTCTCCCAATAATACTTTAATCAGAAAAAAATAACAAATAAAATAAATTAAAGGTGCCTTTTCGAAATTATATGTTTTAGTAAAAATGCTTAAAACAAATGAAATTATAAACAATATTTTCCATTTTTTTTCATTTGAAGTTTTATAATATATGTATGATATATATGAATATAAAGGTGTTAATAATGACATAAAAATATTTTTTATATATTCATTGCCTATAAAATTTCTTGAGTTTTCAATTCTTGCAATGGAAAAATTAAAGTTATTATCAAAATATTTAAATAATGGTACATATCCAATACATTTAAAAACATAAATAGTAGTTAATAAGGATACAAGTAAACCTATTAGTACGCATATAAATATTCTATTTCTTCTATCTTGATTTTCTAAAACAACTTTTTTTTCGATATTATTATTATACTCTTTTTCTACATCATCTATTTTATATATATATTTATTAAATAAGTATATTGTTAATGGTAAAGAAAGAATAGTATAAGCAAAAGAATAAAATGCTGGTTCAATTATATTTTTATTTGATATTTTTTGTATAAGATAATGATTATTATATCCTAAAAAAATCAAACACATTCCAACAACTTCAAAAAAAAGCAAGCTATAAAAAACAAAACTTATTACATTAATCTTATTCAATTTTAATGTTCCAGCTGCTTTTTTAAATAATAATATAAATAATAATAAAACAACAATTACAACGATATATTTCATTAGTTATTCTCCATTATTTGATTATACACATGCGCCATATACGTAACATTTTTATTCCAATCATATTTTTGAATAACTCTTTTACGACCATCTTTTCCATATTCAAGAGCTTTCTTTTTATTATTTAATATTTCAAATAAAGCATTACAAATTTCTGCCGAGTTTTTCTTTTGAATTAAAATACCCGTTTTACCATTTTCTATTACTTCACAAAAACCATCAGTATCGGTAGCAATAACGGGAACTTCGCATGCCATTGCCTCAACAACAGCAACTCCAAAACTTTCGCTATTTAAAACGCTAGAAGCACAAAATACATCAAACTCATTTAATTTATTAGGAACTTCGTTATTGGGAATTTTTCCCATTAAGAAAACATTATTATTTAAATTATGACTTGTAATTAAATTTTCAAGATATTCTCTTTGACTTCCATCACCATATATATATAATTTAATTTTACTTGCTAGACTACTATCTTTATTTTTTAAATTATTTAATAACTCTTCAACACCTAAAATTAAATATTCTATTCCATATTTTTCTTCTAATGCTTTTATATTACCAATATTAAAATCTTCATCTTCTCTTTCTATATGCATATTTTTAAATTTATTAGTATCAACTCCAAAAGGCGTAATAAAAATTTCTTTTTTTAAATTAGGAAATTGTCTCTTTAATTCTTTAGCCATGGCTATACTTGTAGAGGCAATTTCATCAGCATAAAAAATATTTTTTTCAAGTATTTTTTTCTTTAAAGTAGATTCATTAGGAAAATCATATACATCACTTCCCCAGATAGACAACAATAGAGGTTTTATTTTGGCTATTCTTGCCAGTGTACCATAGCCACTAGCATAATGAGCATTAACAATGTTGGGTTTAATTATATGAAATAATTTTCTTAATTGAAATGCATTTAAATAATATCCTAAAGGTGCTGGGACTGATAATTCATGCATAATAACTTTTGAATTGACAACATCTAAATTAGGCTTATGATTTTTACAATAGACTAAATGCACTTCAAATTTCTTTGATAATGCATTTACCCATCTTATTGTATGAATGCTATTAGCAGCAGATAAAAACAATACTTTCTTTTTATTCATTTCTACTCCATTATAATAATTCAATATTTTTTCTATTTTTAATATTTTTCATTGCATTTCTAGTATCAAATATAGCTTTGGCATTTTTAGCAATCATTTCATAATCAATTGATGAATGAGCACAGGTAATAAATATTAAATCGTAACTTGCAATAATTTTTTCATCTATCTTTTTAATACCTTTATTTGTTTTTCCTTTATAACGATATTCTGGTATCATTGGATCATAATAGTCAACAACTGCTTTATCTTTTTCAAGTTCTTCAATAACTCTTAAAGCAGGACTTTCACGATAGTCATCGATATCGTTTTTATATGCTACTCCTAAAACTAATATTTTGGCTCCATTCATTGGTATTTTTAAATCATTTAATACTTTTTCTGCTCTTTCAACGCAGTATTCTGGCATACGATCATTAATAATTCCTGATGCTTGAATTAATGAAGTATGGAAACCATATTCTCTTGCTTTCCAATCCAAATAATATGGATCAAGTGGTATACAATGTCCACCTAAACCTGGTCCTGGGTAAAAGGCTTGAAATCCATATGGTTTTGTTTTAGCTGCATCTACTACTTCCCACAAACTAATTCCCATTTTATTGCATAACATAGCAAGTTCATTGACAAGACCAATGTTTATATTACGATAAGTATTTTCTAATATTTTTTCCATTTCTGCAACTGCTGGTGATGATACTTCATAAATCTCAGCACCTAAAACACTTCTATACATTTTAGCAATTACTTCGGTTGCATCTTTGCCAATAGCTCCTACTACTTTTGGAGTATTTTTGGTTTTATAAAAAGCATTTCCTGGATCTACTCTTTCAGGCGAAAAACCTAAATAGAAATCTTTTCCGCATTTTAAACCTGATCCTTTTTCCAAAATTGGTTTAATTAAATCTTCTGTTGTTCCAGGATAAGTTGTACTTTCAAGAACAACCATTGTATCTTTTTTTAAATATTTTGAAATGCTAATAGCACTTGACTCAACATAACTAATATCAGGTTGTTGATGTGAATCAAGTGGGGTTGGAACACATATAGCAACAAAATCTACTTCTTTTATTCTTGAAAAATCAGTTGTTGCTTCTAATTTTTTTTCTTTAACTAAATTTTTTAATTCAGTATCAACGACATCCCCAATATAATTAACACCATCATTAACTAATTTAACTTTACTTTCTTGAACATCAAAGCCAATTGTTTTAAAACCAGCTTTTGCTTTTTCAACAGCAAGAGGAAGTCCTACATAACCAAGTCCAAAAACTCCACATACTATTTCTTTTTTTTCTATTTTATCAAGTAATTTTTCCTTCATCTTAATCTAACTCCTTTACTTCATTACCATGTTTTATATATTTAAGTCCACATTTTGGGCAAATAAATTCATTATTTTCAAAATTCATTTTTTCTGAACATTTACATACATAATATTTAATTCTTGCTGGATTTCCAATTACCAAAGCAAAATCTGGAACATCATGAGTTACAACAGATCCTGCTCCAACAAATGAATAAGATCCTAAATTATGCCCACAAACAATTGTGGCATTTGCACCAATTGATGCTCCTTTTTTTATAATAGTTTTACGATATTCATTTTTTCTCGATATAAAACTTCGAGGATTAATAACATTGGTAAATACACATGATGGTCCTAAAAAAGCATCATCTTCAACAATAACTCCAGTATAAACGGAAACATTATTTTGAATTTTAACATTATTTCCTATGACAACATCAGGTGAAATTACCACGTTTTGTCCTATATTACAATTATTTCCTATTTTAGAATTTTCCATTATATGCGAAAAATGCCAAATTTTAGTATTATCACCTATAATAACATTTTCATCTATATAACTTGATTCATGAACAAAATACTTACTCATTTTTATATTTATCCAATCCTTCAATAATAAAATTGCATATATCATTTATAATTTCACCATTTAAATAAGGATGCATT
>JAQXMG010000029.1 GCA_029012525.1 bacterium | reverse complement strand
AATTAAAAAAGGGTAGAACTCCAAATCCTGATGTAATGTGTAATAGATATATTAAATTTGATTTGTTTGTAAAAGAAGCAAAAAAACTAGGAGCAGATTACATAGCAACAGGTCATTATGCTAGAATGATTGATGGTAAACTTTATAAAGCAATTGATTTAAACAAAGATCAAACTTATTTTTTAGCGGGTGTTACTAAAAAACAATTAGAAAATGTAATTTTTCCAGTTGGAGAACTTACTAAAGATAAGGTAAGAAAAATTGCAGAAAAATACAATCTTATAACAGCCCATAAAAAGGATTCAACTGGTATTTGCTTTATTGGTGAGAGAAACTTTAAGAACTTTTTAGAAAACTATTTGCCTAATAAACCCGGAGATATTATTAATCTGGATGATAATAAAAAAGTAGGACGTCATGTTGGTCTTATGTATTATACAATAGGTCAAAGAAGAGGATTAAATATTGGTGGTACTAAAGATAGGCTATTTGTAGTTGGAAAAAACTTAGATAAAAATATCTTATACGTAGCAGAAGGCGATGATAATAAATATTTATATTCAACTTCATGTATTATTGATGATTTAACTATAAATATAGATAATTTGCCTAAAAAATGTAAAGCAAAATTTAGATATCGAGCAAACGATGAAGATGTAACCTTAGAAAGATTAAATGATGAAGAAATTCTTGTTAGATATGATAATGTAAAATCAGTCACTCCAGGTCAACTTTGTTGTTTATATGAAGAAGATGGTCATTGCTTTGGCAGTGGTGTGATAAAAGAAGTACGTAAAAATGATGAAAAATTATGGTATTTACTATAATTTTTTTTGATATTATGATATACTTACTTTAAGGAGAACAAATTTTTTATGAAAAAACTTAAATATTTAGTTGGTAGAATTTTGAATCTTAATTTTAAACAAATGAAAGAAAAAATTGAAGATATCAATAAAAAAACTAATAAATCTAAAATTTATATTTTTTTTGATATGATAATTTGCGGTATAAAATATCAAGCAGGTTATATGGATTATTGGTTATTTGAAATGTATGATTTAAATAATAAACAAAGAAAAACTATTCTTACTCGTGGTAAAAATAATTACTTAATAAATAAATATAATAATAAAGATTATATTCATATTTTTGAAAATAAAGATGAATTTTTAGATAAATTTAAAGACTTTGTAAAAAGAGATTTTTTAATTTTAACTGATAAAAATTACAAAGACTTTGAAAAATTTATAAAAAAGCATAACGAATTTATCGCTAAACCAAAAAATGGTAGTTGCGGTAAAGGCATTGAAAAAATAAAAATTGATAAGGATTTTAAAAAAACTTATGAATATTTATTAAGTAAAAATTTGATCGTCTTAGAAGAAATAATAACTCAAGCTGATTTTATTAATAAATTAAATAAGTATAGTATTAATACAATTAGAATTGTAACAATTAATGATAATAATAATCCAAATGTTGTAGCAAGTTACTTTAGAATAGGAAATAATAAGAAATTTGTAGATAACTTTAATTCAGGTGGTATGGTTGTGCCAATTGAAATAGAAACAGGAAAAATTATCTATCCTGCGCTTGATAAACAAGGAAATTTATATGAAATTCATCCATTAAGTAAAACTAAAATAAAAGGATTTGAGATACTTAATTGGGATGATGTTATTACTTTGGCTAAAAAACTTGCTTTAGTGGTTCCTGAAGTTGGTATGGTAGGATGGGATATTGCTGTTACTGATAAAGGACTTGATGTTGTTGAGGGTAATGATTTTCCAGGACATGATATTTATCAATTACCTCCTCATAGAACTAATGGCATTGGAGTCTTAGAAAGATTTGAGAAATATTTAAAATAATGGTGATGTTATGAAGAAAAAAACATTTATACAAGGTACAATAATTGCATCAATTGCTATAATATTTGTTAAAATACTTGGAGCATTATATGTAATACCTTTTTATGATATAATTGGCGAACAAGGTGGAGCTTTATATAGTTATGCTTATAATATATATAATTTGTTTTTAACTATATCTATTACGGGATTTCCTGTTGCTATATCTAAATTAGTAAGTGAATATAATGAAAAAAGAATGTACGATGCTAAAAGTAAAGTATTTAAGATTAGTAAAAAAATAATTGCAATAATAAGTATTATATCTTTTTTAATAGTATTTATCTTTGCTCCTTCTATTGCTAAAATATTTATTGGAGAACTAGAGGGTGGAAATAGTATCGGTGATATAGCATTTGTTATAAGAATTATTTCTATTTCTTTACTTATTATACCATTTTTAAGTATTACAAGAGGTTATTTACAAGGACATAAATTTATTACAGAATCAACTAATAGTCAGATAATTGAACAAGTTGTAAGAATTATAATTGTCCTAGGGGGATCATATCTTGCAATAAATGTCTTTAATAAATCAATTCCTTTTGGTGTTGGTTGTGCTCTTATTGGATCATTTTTTGGAGGAGTTGTCGCACTTTTATACTTAAATAATAAAATAAAAAATAATAAAGATAAATTTGATACTGAAAAAGAAAACAAGGTATTTATTTCCAATAAAGAAATAATAAAAAAATTTATTATTTATTCAATTCCATCAATTATTATTTCAATTGCTTCAAGTATTTATGATACAGTTGATCAAATATTAGTATTAAGAGGTGCTAATATGTTTGGTTTTTCTGTAAGTGATAGCGAGGTTATATCAAGTATTATTTCAACCTGGGGAGTCAAAATATGTATGATAATAACAGCTGTTGGAATGGCAATATCAATAAATGCAATACCACATATGGTAGAGTCATTTGTAAAAAAAGATATGATTGAAGTAAATAAAAAATTTATTCATATCTTAAAAACAGGAATATTTATAAGTCTTCCTCTTGCAATTGGAGTATCAATTTTAAGCGAGCCATTATACACATTATTTTATGGTGAAAGTACTTATGGTCCTTTAATTTTAAAAGTAGTTGTTTTTGCAGTTGTTTTTGCAAGTTTTTCAACTATACTTAATACTGCATTAATTGCAATAAATCAATATAAAATCATATATATAAATACATTTATAGGAATTATATTAAATCTAGCTTGTGACTTACCATTTATGTTTTTATTTAATAAACTTGGATTGTTTCCAATATGGGGAGCAAGCTTATCAACAATCTTTAGTTACTCAATATCAATAGGGCTAGCTTTATTCTTATTAAAAAAAGAATTTAACTTTAAATATAATGATTTATTTAAGTCAGTATTAAAGATAATTATTACTTGTTTAGTTATGTTAATTCCATTACTTTTATTAAATAAAGTAGTTGATTGGCAAAGTTATTCAATTATAAAAAGTTTTTTAATTATGATACTATATGCTTTAATTGGAGGAATAATATTTGTTGTTACAAGTTACAAAAATAATTTATTATATGAAATATTTGGCAAAGATGTTATAGATAAATTTCTTATAAAATTACATCTAAAGAAGGGAGAATAGAATATGTTTTATATAGCGCTTTGGGGAGCAAAATTTTATTTATTTAATTTAAAATTATTAAAGAAAGAAAAAGATGATAAACCTGGGATGATTGCTTGTCGTTTATGTCCAAATTTTTTAGAAAAATTAAAAAAGCCTAAGATGATTATAGGTGTTTCTGTAACAAATGGTAAAACTACTACCAATAATTTAATTGCAGATACTTTAAAAAACTATAATAAAAAAGTTATTTATAACGACTGGGGTGCTAATACTCTTTCAGGATATGTTAGATGTTTAATAGAAGGAGTAAATATATTTAATAAACCAAAAGATGTAATTGCAATAGTTGAAATAGACGAAGTATCATCTGACATTTATTTACCTTTAATTAATCCTAATTATTTAGTTTTAACAAATTTATTTAGAGATTCTATGCATCGTAATGCTAATCCAGATTACGTATTTAATAAAATGCAAAAAGGCTTAAATAAAGATACTGTTTTAATTTTAAATGGTGATGATCCATTTAGTAGTAGACTAGGTGAAAAAACTAATAAATGTGTATTCTATGGAATAGAAAAACAAGATTTTGAAAATAAAAAGGAAAGTAATAATCTAATAAATGATTTTACAATTTGTCCCAAATGTTTTAGTAAATTAGAATATGATTTTGTAAGATATCATCATATTGGGAAAGTTCATTGTCCAAAATGTAGCTTTAAATCAAAAACTATTGATTACCTTGGAATAATTAATAAAAAAGATAATTATCTAATTGTAAAACATGAAAATGAATCTACTTCTTATAAATTAATAAGTGATAGTATTATTAATTTATATAATGAAATTGCTGTTATAACATTATTATCTGAACTTGGATATGAAAAAGAAAAACTTGTTAATTTAATAGAAAAACTTGAAATACCTAAATCTAGATACTATAGTAAAAAGGCAAATAATATTGAAATAACTACTATGGTATCAAAAGGAATGAACGCTATTGCTACATCACGTGCTCTAGATTATGTAAGTAATATTAATAAAAATTTAGAAATAGTATTAGTAATTGATGATCAATTTGATAATAAAGGTGGAAGTGAAGCTGTTGCTTGGATTTATGATTCTGATTTTGAATTTTTAAATAAAGATAACATCAAGAGAATAGTAGTAGGGGGAGTAAGAAGTAGAGATTATAAATTACGTCTTCTTCTTGCAGGTGTTACAAAATAAAAAATATATATATGTGTTAAACAACTTTATACGCCAAAATTTGTTACTACAAAAGATATTGATGAAATAATAATATTGCATGATGTTTATTTTATTACTGGA
>JAQXMG010000028.1 GCA_029012525.1 bacterium | reverse complement strand
GAAATATTACAAATTTGTTTGGTAAGTAAAATTTAATATATAATTATATTATAGGGTAAAGGAGGTGTTTTTCAATATGCAAGTAAAAGATATTATTGAATCATATTTAAAGCAAATAGAAGAATATCAAAATAAAATATTAAACGATGAAAAAACCTCTTTATTGATTAATAATTTTTATAATAATAGCATTGACGAATTACAAAATATAATAGGAAAAGATATAAAACAAATAGAAAAATATTTAAAAGAAGAAGTAGTAAAAAGTTTAACTTCTAATTTAAACGAAATGAATAAAAACATTAAAGGTATTACAAATTTATTAAATAAATCAATAAAAGACATGGTAGTAAATAGCTATTCTAATTATTTATTTAATATGTCTATTTTTGATTCATTAATTAAAGAATCAAAAAGTAAAATTAGTTTGATAAATAATTTAGATAAAGAATTTTTGAAAAAATATGATGATATTTTTGAACTATTTTTATATAATATTTCTATAAAATATGATTTAAAAGGTGAAGTAAACACTTATAACCTAGTAAATAAAACAATGAATCAGAATAAAAAAATCTTATTTGATAATCTAAAAATAGTGGAAGATGAATTAAAAATTAGTTTATTAGATAACTATGAACATTATTTAAATTTATTTATCAATGATATCATGATTGTAAAAGATGGAATAAATAAAAAAAATCAAAATCTTTTAGTTCTTTATCAAGAAAAATATGTTGAACAAAATGTTTTAATAACAACAAATGAAAAGGTAAAAGAGTTATCAAAAAAAATTACTACTATTTTAGATAATTGTCATAACAAAATTTTAAAATTAGAAAAAGGCAGAAATACTAAAGATAAAATAACTGAAGAAGATGATCTAAAAACTTATTTAATTAATTTTACAAATACCTTGTTTGATAAATCACAAAATACTTTGCTTAAAATAAATTTAATTACTAGTACAACTAAAGAGGAACTAGAAAAAAATATAGAAAAGTATCAAGAACTTATCTATAAAATATGTGATTTTTATTATAATTTTGATAGACCATTTTCATTATATAAAAAAACTATGTTAAATAGGACTTATTTTTTACCTACATCTACTTGTTTGAACATTTCAAATTTAATTGAAAATGCCAAAGATGAAATTATAACTGAAATAAGAAAAAATATTATAAGATTGTTTGAAGATAATATAAACTTAATGAATAAATTATCTTATAAAAGACTTATGTTAGAACAAAAGTTGAATAATTATTATAAAGTTTTAACTCAAGATGAAATTGAAAAGTTATTAAAATAAAAATATAATTATTGTAATTACATAAAATTTAATATATAATTTTGTTATGGAGGTTATTTTATGGGACTTGGACATGATATATTAATGATTGTAGTTGGTCTTATTCCAGGACTTGTTATTGGATTCTTTGTAGCGCGTTTTGTTATGAAAAAATACTTAAAAAAGAATCCACCAATTAATGAAGAAATGATAAAAGCAATGATGTCAGGCATGGGAAGAACACCAACACAAAAACAAGTAAATCAAATGATGAAACAAATGAATAAATATATGTAAAAAAAAGAAACTATTTTGAAGTGAAGTGATAAAGTAAAAGTAGACACAAAAAAAGATGTGTTTGCTTTTTCTTTAGCTATAATTTAAATTAGTGAGATGATAGTATGCGAAGAACAAAAGAAATTTTTACTTTAAGAAGAATATGAAGTAAAGAAGAAAGATTTAAAGCAGTAAATCATGTATTAATTAATAAAATGTTTAAAAAAAATTTATATAGACTTTTTTATTTTTTTATTATATAATGTCCTTATTGGAGGATAATATGAAAATAAAAAGAAATTTATTATGGTTTTTTGGGTTATTTGTTATGATATTAATTGTCTTGCCAAAAGAAGTTAATGCTTCTGAAGTAACTGACGAATATATCAAACAATTTGCACCAGATGGTGAAAATATAGTTTTAAAGGCAGTTAAACCTAAAGATAGTTTGCAAGCATATTTTTTATTGGAAGGTATTCTTGGAAAGTATGACGATCCGGCTGGTTATACTATGAAATCAGCACATTGTGGAGGAGAAGAATATACAATTTGTACAATTGAATTGTATTCGAATGATTATCGTGAAGAATGGGATAGTACTTTAAATCAAAACGTAGTTGTTCAAGGTGAAAAAGTTAGTTATACGTTAAATGCATCATATGAAGAACCAAGTGAAAATGATATTCAAATGATGGCTGGTTATTTTTCAAAATTACGTGATGTAACTAGTAGTGATTCTAATACATGGTATGAAATAGAAGATTTATCATTAATTAATTATTATTTAACAAGTGTTAAATCTGAACTATCGAATAAAACTGCTCCTGGTAGGGCATTAAAGTTTGTTGATGAATTAAATACAATTGTTGATGGTACAGATATTAGTTTTTATTTAATTCCAGGATTGGGTAATCAAGATGAGGAATTAATGTATGAATCTGCTTTTGGTCCATTGATAGCTTTTTATAATGAATATGCTTATTATGCTAAAGAAGAGGGGTTATATTTAAAAAGAGTAATTTATATTCCAGAAAGTACTGCTGATACTAAAGAAGCTTATATTGAAGCTGCACAAGAGCGAATTAATAATTATTTGGGTAAAAATAACAATGTAGTTGTTTCATATGGCGGTTTATTATCTTCATTATCAAGTAATTCTGAGGATAGTGGAAAAGTAATTGCCAGTGATGGAAATTATTACAATATTAAGGTATTAGATAGAACTTATAAATTTTATATTGTTAAAGTTCCAGAAAGTGAGTTAGTTGATCCAACTTACAGTTCAAAAAACATTAGTACTGATATTTCTATTACTAGTGAAAGTGGATTAGTTCCATTAGATACTAGAATTGATGCTGTTAAATTAACAAGTGGAGAGGAATATGAAAGAATTTTAAGAATTTTAGATTTAGATGGCAATGTTACTTACGATATTAAATTATATTCAGAAGCAAATAAGAAATATATTACTGAGTTAGCTGATGGAACATTTAATGTTAAGATTCCAATACCTGAAGAGTTAGATGGTAAAGATTTGGCTGTTTATTATGTTACTCCAAGTGGCGAAGTAGAAGAATATTCTGTTACATCTTTAGATGGATATGTATCATTTAATACTAATCACTTTAGTATTTATACTTTAGGATATAAAAGTGAAAATAATGATTT
>JAQXMG010000027.1 GCA_029012525.1 bacterium | reverse complement strand
CAGAATCACTTATTAAAAATATAGAAAATTACAAAAATATTACTGGTGATATTGAACTTGATAAATATTGGGGTGATTTACTAATAATGTTAGAAAAAGTTGAAGAAGCCAAAGAAAAATATAATAATTTTAAAAATAATTCTAGAAACGGATTATTACTTTTAGATATTAAATAAATTAAGTAAATATCAAACGAATATTAAATAAAACTATTGACATGTTCATTTATATGATATAATATTTAATTATATGAATACAAGGAGGTAGTTTTTATGAAAAAAGTGTTCATTTTTATATTTGCTTTTTTCTTTTTTATAACAGGTTGTTCAAAAAAAGAAGAAGTTATAATTTATACTAATATTGAAGAAAACAGAAATCAATTATTACAAGAAAGATTAAAAGAAGAATTTCCTGATTTAGATGTAAAAGTTCAATATCTATCAACTGGTAATACTGCTGCTAAAATTAAAACTGAAAAAGAAAATATTGAAGCTGATATTATTTTAGGACTTGAAACATCATATATGGAGAGTTTAAAAGATAATTTTGCCAAATTAGAAGGACTTGATGGAATTAACGATGATCATTATTTAGAAGGTATTAATCCTGAACATAAAATGTATTATATTTGGGATCAATATTCAGCATCAATAACAATTGATAAAAAATATTTTGATGATAGAAAATGGAGTTATCCAACTTCATATGAAGATTTACTAGATAAAAAATATGAAGGTTTAATTGCAATGCCAGATCCAAAATCTAGTGGCACAGGTTATATGTATTATCTTAATGTAATGAATTTAATGGGTGAGAAAAAAGGACTAGAATATTTTGATAAACTATCTAAAAATATAGTTCAATTTACAACAAGTGGAAGTGGACCTATTAATTTATTAAAACAAGGAGAAATAGCTATTGCTATGGGTATGACATATCAAGGTGTTGAAGAAATAAATAACGGTGCTAACTTTAAAGTAATTGAATTTGACACAGGACTTTTATATAACACAACATCAATTGGTATTATTAAAGGAAAAGAAACAAATGAAAATGTAAGAAAAGTATTTCAATGGGTAAATACAGAATTTAGTTTATATGATAAAGAACATTTTATTCCAGGAAAGATATTTGTTGAACAAACTACAAAAATTGATAATTATCCTGAAACAAAAAAATTATCAGATATGACTGGAATAGATAATATTAGTGTAAAAGATGATTTATTAAAGAAATGGAAGTATTAATATGAATGATTGGATTAAGGTTATAAATATATCTAAAATATATAATAATGTTAAGGTGTTAGATAATATTAGTTTTGATGTAAAAAAAGGAGAATTTCTTTCTATTTTAGGACCATCTGGTTGTGGTAAAACAACACTTTTATCAATATTAATTGGAATAGAAACTGCAGATGAAGGTAAAATTATTATAAATAATGAAGATATAAGTAATTTTAGTCCTAGTAAAAGAGGAATGGGCATGGTTTTTCAAAACTATGCACTTTTTACTAATATGACAGTTTATGAAAATGTTTTTTATGCATTAAAAATTAATAAAGTCCCAAAAAAAGAAGCTCAAGATATAGCTTTAAATATAATTAAAAAAGTAGGGCTTGAAGAACATATTAATAAAAAACCTAATGAACTTTCTGGTGGACAAATGCAAAGAGTAGCAATAGCAAGAACCCTTGCTTTAAAACCTAGTGTAATATTATTTGATGAACCAATGTCTGCTTTGGATGCTGATATAAGATTAACTCTTAGAAAAGAATTAAAAGAGATACAAAAAGAATTTGGAATTACTATGATATATATAACACATGATCAAGAAGAAGCATTTTCTTTATCGGATCGTGTAATGGTTATGAATAAAGGCGTAATTGAACAAATTGATACTCCAAATAAGATATTTAATAATCCTAAAAATGAATATGTTAAAAGTTTTGTAGTTAATCACTTAGTAGATAAAGTAACATCAATTGAAAAATGTACAGGAATTGATTTATAATGAAAAACGAATCAAAAAAATTTAAATACTCAATATATATATTCATTGGTTTATTCTTATTTATTAGTATAATATTTCCAATATTATCAGTTATATCAAGTGTTTCTTGGAGTGGATTTGCATCATTATTAAAAGAAGATTTATTTAAAGAATCACTTAGTAATTCACTATATGTAACAATTATTTCAACTATTTTATCTGTTACAATTGCATATTTACTTGCTTTTGCAATTAATAGAACAAATATAAAACATAAAAAACTATTATCAGTATTATTTACAGTTCCAATGCTTATTCCATCAATTTCACATGGACTTGGATTAATTAATCTTTTTGGTTCAAATGGAATAATTACTAAAATGTTAAGTATAGATTTTAATATTTTAGGAGTAAATGGAATTATAATGGGTTCTATTTTATATTCATTTCCAGTTGCTTTTTTAATACTTTCTGATGCCTTTAAATACATTGATAACTCTATGTATAATAGTGCAACAGTTCTTGGAATGAATAGATTTGAAACATTTAAAAAGATTACTTTTTATTACATGAAAAAGCCAATTCTTTCTACTTTATTTGCAGTTTTTACACTTATATTTACTGATTATGGTGTGCCACTTGCAATTGGTGGAAGATTTCAAACATTACCAGTATTTCTATATCGTGAAGTAATTGGTTTACTTGATTTTTCAAAAGGTGCGATGATTGGTGTAATACTTCTTATACCAGCATTTATATCATTTATATTTGATTTAGTTACAAAAGAAGTCAAAGGAAATAACAATTTTTCAAATGAATATAAAATAAAAGAAAATAAAGTAAGAGATATTATATTTACCATATTTGTTATAGTAATATTATTATTTTTATTTATGTTATTTGGATCATTTATTTATTTAGCATTTGTAAATAATTTCCCTTATGATACAAGTTTTTCATTTGTTCACTTTTCATATGTAATTAGAAATAGAATTTTTAAATTTTTATTAAACTCAATATTTATGAGTATAATGGTTTCAATACTTGGAACATTATTTGCATATTTTACCGCATATATAACATCAAGATTAAAGGGAAAGTTTAGTTTAATTTACCACATTTTATCTATTGCGTCTTTAGCCATACCTGGTATATTTTTAGGACTTTCTTATGTATTTGCATTTAATAATACATTTATATATCACACATTTATAATTTTAATCTTGGTAAATATAATTCACTTTTTTGCTTCACCTTATTTAATGGCGTATAATGCACTTGGAAAACTTAATAAAAACTATGAAATGGTTGGGTTGACATGTGGTGTATCAAGGTTTAGAATTATATTAGATGTAATAATGCCAAACTCAAAAGATACAATACTTGAAATGATGAGTTATTTCTTTGTAAATTCTATGATTACAATTTCTGCAGTTTCATTTTTATTTAATACAGAAATAATGCCAGTTTCGCTTCTTATAAATCAGTATGAAGGACAACTAATGTATGAAGAATCAGCAATTGTATCAATATTAATTTTAATAGTAAATATCCTATTTAAAGTAGTAATAGGAATAATAAAAAATAAAGGTATTAGGTGAGGTTATGAAATTATCAAAAAATTACTTTGATGTATTAACTTATATTGAAGAAAATCAAAATGATAAAATATCACAAAGAAAAATTAGTGGTGCATTAAATATGTCACTTGGAACAATTAATAAAATAATGTCTGATTTAACAAAAGATAATTTAATTGAATCAAAAGATGGTTTTATTAAAGTAACAGTTGAAGGATATAACACTCTTGAACCATTCCGTGTTAAAAGAGCAATACTTTTAGCAGCAGGTTTTGGATCTCGTATGATTCCAATTACATTAAATACTCCGAAACCACTTGTCTTAGTTCATGGAAAAAGAATTATTGAAACAATACTTGATGCTTTATTAAAAGTAGGAATTGAAGAAATATATATTGTAAGAGGATATCTTGGAGAACAATTTGATGTTTTACTAAAAAAATATCCAAGTATAACATTAATTGATAATCCAATATATAACGAAACTAATAATTTATCATCTGCATATCTTACAAGAGATAAATTTTCTAATTCTTATGTAATGGAAGCAGATTTATATATTCACAATCCAAGTATAATAAAAAAATATCAATATGGTTCAAATTATACTGGAAAATATGTTGATGTTACAGATGATTGGTGTTTTGATACTAAAAATGGTTATATTTCAAAACTTAAAATTGGCGGAGAAAAATGTTTTCATACTTACTGTATAGCATATTTTAGTAAAGAAGATGGAGAAAAAATGCAAGAAGATATAAAAAAATCATTTGAACTACCTGGTGCTAAAGAAAAAGTTTGGGATTTTGTTGCCCTTGATTATTTCAAAGAACATTACAAATTATATGTAAGAGAAGTTCATGAAGGAGATATTGATGAAATTGATACCTTTAATGAACTTAAAAAAATAGATAGTATATACGATGTGTAGGAGGATTTTATGAAAAGAATACTAACTTATGGAACTTATGATTTATTACATTATGGACATATTAGATTGCTAAAACGCGCAAAAGCTTTAGGAGATTATCTAATTGTTGCATTATCAACTGATGAATTTAACGAAATTAAAGGAAAAAAAGCATATCATAGTTATGAAGAAAGAAAAGAAATGCTTGAAGCTATAAGATATGTTGATTTAGTTATTCCTGAAGATAATTGGGAACAAAAAATAAGTGATGTGGAAAAATATCATGCTGATGTTGTAGTTATGGGTAGTGATTGGGCAGGAAGCGATAAGTTTGATTATTTAAGTGATTACTGTGAAGTTTTATATTTAGATAGAACTGAAGGAGTTTCAACTACAAAAATAAAAGAAGACTTAAGACTTAATGAACCAAATAAAGATGAAAAAATATTGCCAGAGCCACAAAATTAAAGCCAAATTATGGCTTTTTACTTTGTAAAACAATAATAAGTTGTTTGATTACGATTGTTATGGTATAATTAATATGACAGAAAAGTAGGTGTTTTATGACAAAATTTATAAATTCAGTTAAAAAATATTTTAATTATATGATATATGCTGCAAAAGCAGAACTTAATAGTGAAGTAGCAAATTCATATTTAGGATGGTTATGGTGGCTTTTAAATCCTTTGTTTTTCATGCTTATTTATGCTTTTGTATCTGTTGTTGTATTTAAATCAGGTGAACCATATTTTGCAGCATTTGTTTTTATTGGACTTAGTTTATGGGACTTCTTTAATAGAGTAGTATCCGCAAGTCCTAGACTTGTTGTAAATAATAAAGAAATAGTTAGTAAAGTTTATCTGCCAAAATATATTTTATTAATAGAAAAAATATTTGTAAGTTTCTTTAAAATGCTTATTTCACTTTTATTAGTTGTTTTTATGTTATTTTTATATAAAGTAGATATATCTTTATATGTGTTTAACTTTATTCCAATTTTAGTTGTTCTTGTCATACTTACTTTTGGTGTTTCATCAATATTACTTCACTTTGGAGTATTCGTAGATGATTTATCAAATTTAGTTAGTGTTGGATTAAAGTTGGTATTTTATTTATCAGGAATATTTTACTTAGTATCAAAAAGAATTCCATCTCCATATAATAACATGCTTTTATGGTGTAATCCTATAGCATATTTTATTGAAAGTAGTAGGAATGCTATTCTTTATGCCAAACCAATTGATTATAGTATTTTATTTGTCTGGCTTATAATAGGAATTGTTCTATCTGTTATTGGAATAAAAACCATAAATAAATATGAAAATAGTTATGTAAAGGTGATTAAATAATGAAAAAAGAAAAAATAGCAATAAGTATTAAAGATTTATTTATAAGTTATCGTGATATAAAGAAATTTTCAATTAGAAAAACTTTATTTTCTAGAGAAAAAACAACACTATATACTGCAATACGTGGTGTATCTTTTGATATTAAAAAAGGTGAAATAGTGGGAATTTGTGGTAAAAACGGAAGTGGCAAATCAACGCTTCTTCGTGCTATTGCAGGTATATTTTCTGCTGATAAAGGAACAATTAATTTAAATAATAATAGTGTTTCACTACTTTCAATTGGAGTAGGATTTCAAAAAAAACTAACTGGATATGATAATATATTTTTATCAGGAATGCTACTTGGCTTTTCAAAAGAACAAATTGATGCTAAATTAAATGATATTATTGAATTTTCTGAACTTGGAGATTTTATTTACAAACCAGTTTCATCATATTCATCAGGAATGTATTCAAAACTTGCATTTTCTATTACTGCTATACTTGAAACTGATATTATGTTAATTGATGAAGTATTATCAGTTGGTGATGTTGCTTTTAAAGAAAAAAGTTATAATAAAATGAAAGAATTAATAAGCGATGAAAATAGAACAGTAGTAATTGTATCACATAGTTCTAAAACTTTAGAAGAATTGTGTGATCGAGTTATTTGGTTACATGAAGGAAAAATATTAGAAGATGGAAAACCAGAAGAAGTTGTATCACATTACGAAGAATTTATTAAAAATCAAATTTAAAATTATCAATTTAAAATTGGTAATTTTTTAATACAATAATTTATTTGAAAAAAGAAATAATAATAATGTAGTTTGTAAGGAGTTGATAAAATGAATTTTAAAAAAATTTTTAACAAACTACTAATCTTTCTATTTATAATTTCTATTTTTATTATACCAAAAACTTGTTTAGCTTATACAAATAAAGTTATTTTAGGAGGACAAAACCTGGGAATTGAAGTAAATAGTAATGGTGTCTTAGTTGTTGGATTTTATAAAGTAGGAAATGCTTCTCCAGGTGCTTTAGCAGGTCTTAAAATTGGTGATAGAATAATAGGAATAGATGATACTGTTATAAACGATATAACTGATCTTTCTTTTTCTTCTTCAGTTTTAAATGACAAAATAAAAATAACTTATATTAGAAATGGTAATAAAGAAACAACAGACTTAAAACTTTATAAAGATTCAAGTGGTGTATATAAAACAGGATTATATGTAAAAGACTCAATAATTGGTATTGGTACTCTTACTTTTATTGATCCAAAAACTAATATGTATGGGGCACTTGGACATGAAATAATAGAAAAAACTACTGGACAAAAATTTGAAATAGCGTCCGGTAAAATATTTAAATCTGAAATAACAAGTATTACAAAATCAGAAAGAAATAATCCAGGTGAAAAAAATGCTACTTATAATGCCAGGGAAATATATGGAACAATAACAAAAAATGGTGTTAACGGAATATTCGGAAATTATATTGGACAAATCAACAGAAGCAATTTAATTGATGTTGCAGATGCTTCTGAAATTAAGCTAGGCCAAGCAACAATAAGAACAGTTATATCTGGAACAGAAGTAAAAGAGTACGAGATTGAAATATTAAAAATCTATCCCAATAATGAAACTAAAAATATCTTATTTAAAGTAGTTGATGAAGAGCTAATATCTAAAACTGGTGGAATAGTACAGGGAATGAGTGGATCACCAATTATTCAAAATAATAAAATAGTTGGTGCCGTAACTCATGTCATAAGTGATGATGCTACAAAAGGATTTGGTATATTTATAACAACTATGTTAAAAGAAATAGAAGATTAAAAAAGACAAGAAAAAATCTTGTCTTTTACTCTACAGTTACAGATTTAGCTAAATTTTTAGGTTTATCAATATCACAACCTTTTAATTTAGCAACATAATATGATATAAGTTGAAGAGGAACAATAGCTAAAATTGGTCTAAATATTTCTTTAGTTTTAGGAATTACAATTTCATAA
>JAQXMG010000026.1 GCA_029012525.1 bacterium | reverse complement strand
TTTTAAATTATTCTGTAAGAAATTAATGTATTTTTTTATTTTTTTAACAAGACCTCTTAAATTTCTACTTTCAATAGATGTTAATTCTTGTTTAACAAGACCATGAAAATTAATATTATCTGTTACAACTACTCCATTTTTATCTAAATTAGGTTCAAAATGAATAAAGAATTCTTCATTTTTACTTTTAGCAGCATCAATAAATATTAGATCAAATTTTTCTTTTAATTTCACTTCAAGAGCATCGTTAAAAATTAAAGTTATTCTGTCTTCTAAATTAAACTTTTTAACATTTTTAATTGCTTCAAGATATCTTGTTTTATCTTTTTCTATTGATGTAACTTTAACATTTGGATCCGCTAAAGCCATCATAATTGCAGAATACCCTATTGCTGTTCCTATCTCTAAAATATTTTTTTTATTGTTTTTAACAATGTAATTTATTAGAAAATCAATTCCATCATCTAACATTATAGGAACATTATTATCTATAGCATAAGTTTTCATTTCTCTTATTTCTTTATATATATCTACCATTCATACCACAACCCTTCATTTTGTAATTTACTTATCATTTTTTCATGTTCAGATAGTGTTTTTGTAAAGTATAATTTACGATTTTTATCAGATACAAAGTAATAATAAGATGTTTTTACTGGATTAAAAACAGCATCGAGAGCTTTCAATCCTGGATTACTTATTGGACCTACTGATATAATTTTTGAATTATTACCTCTTGTATTATAAGCATTATTAGAATTTATATCAGATATTAGTAATTCTTCAGTCATTGATTTTTTAACACCATAATATGATGTAACACAACTTCCAAGTGGAGTATTATCTTTTAATCTATTAAAAAATACACTAGCAATATTTTTAAAATCATCTTCATTTACTCCCTCACTTTGTGTAATGGATGCTAAAGTCATAAGAGTATGAATATCATAATTGCTATTTTTTATCTCATCTTGATATTTATTTAAAACTACTTCCATTTGATCAAGCATCGATTTAAATATCAAAGAAACTTCTACATCTTCACTTGAAAAAAAGTAAGTATCAGGAAATAAATAACCTTCAAGTGGATAATAAATATCTTTATCCTTAATTGAATCTGTTAAAAACCAATATTTTTCTATTAAACTATCAATGTATTTAGAATCTTTTAACAAATTATAAACGTCATCTTTAGTATTAGTTGTATTTTTTTCGATAATTCTTGCAATCTCCATCATATTTATTCCTTCCCTAAATGTGATTGCAATTTCATTTACATTATGTCCACCATCAATTAAAGTGTCAATAACTTCATTTAAGTTCATACTTTCACTGATATAATAACTAGCAGCATAAATGTTATCAACTTTCTTTATTTTTAAGAATAATTTAAACATTAATTCACTTTTTATTATATTATTTTCTTTCAAAATTTTAGCAACATCAGATGAAGTGTAACCTTGTTCTACTATAATATTTTTTAAATTATCATCTTTTGAGACACTTGATGTAAAATAAAATCCTAAAGAAATAATTATAGTTAAACATAGCAAAAAAAGAAAAGATAGTATTACAAATATAGCTTTCTTTCTCATTTTAATTTTCTTCATTTTTATTTCCCATATCTTCTTGTAATACTTTTAAAGCCATTTCTATTACTTTCCATTCTTTTTCTGTTTCAATTGGTTTTAATTTCATTAAATTATCATCACCATCTTGTTCAACAACTGAACCATAAGCTTTTAAATTACCTTTAGAATCTGTTGTATTATCTGTATAAGCAAGATAGTGTTTTCCTGTTTCTTTTGATTCAAATTCTAATAATTTATAAAATGTTCTTTTTTCACCTTTTTCATTAAATCCAACAAACATATCATCTCTATCTATTTCTTGTTCCATATTTTATCTTTCCCTTCTATCTAAATAACTTTGAAGTATAATAACTGCAGATGTTCCATCTATTATTTTTTTTCTTTTTTTTCTTGATAAATTATTTTCTCTTATTAAAGTAGATTCTGCTATTTTAGTTGTTAGTCTTTCATCTTCTAAAACAATAGGAATATTTACTTTGTTTTCTAGTTTTTCTTTAAATAAAATTGTAGCATTTGCTCTTTCACCAATTGTATTATTCATATTTTTAGGAAATCCTAAAATTATTTTTTCTACTTCTTCTTGTTCTGCTATTTCACATATTTCTTTTATTAAAACATCTTCTTCTTTATAATTGATATTTTTATAAAAACTAGCAATTGTTTTAGTTTTATCAGAAAGTGCAACACCACAGGTTTTAGTACCTAAATCAAGTCCTAAATATCTCATTGTAAATCTCTTAAATAGCTTTTAACTAGTGTTTCTACTATTTTTTCTCTTTCTATTTTTTTTATTATATTTCTTGAATCTTTATAATTTGAAATGTAAGTTATATCTCCACTAGTAAGATAACCTACTATTTGATTTATTCCATTATAACCTTTTTCATCTAAATTATTTTTAACTTTTAAAAGTGTTTCTGTTATCATATAATTTTCTAAATCTGATACATTAAACACCATTGTTTTATCTTCTTCCATAATCTACCTCTTAAAATATATAAATATTCTAACATTTATTAGCAATTTTTGCAATAGACCAACTTTTAGTAAAAAAAGATAAGAAATTAATCTTATCTTGGATATATAAAATTCATAAAAATTAAGAAAGCAAAAATTATAATAGCAAAAATAACACCATTTATTTTAGAATTTTTGTCACTTTTTTCATCGATACCTAAAGCCATAGTAGTAACAATACCTCCTACTAAACCTCCAATATGAGCAAAATTATCAATTCCAGATAATAAAAATCCCATTAATAAATTTATTAAAATGATTGGAACAATTTGACTTGTTAAAGTATTTCCTAAATAAACTCGATAATAATAACCAAAGTATAACATTGCTCCAAGTAAACCAAATATCGCACCACTTGCTCCAATACTTGCAACATTACTATTTAATAATATTGAAAATAAACTTGCCATTATAGCACTTAAAAAATATATAATAAGAAACTTAGTTCTGCCAAAAAATCCTTCTATTTGACTACCCACTACATATAAAGAATACATATTAAATAAAAGATGGAAAAAATCAATATGAATAAAAGCACCTGTTAATAAACGATATATTTCACCTTGTCTTATTAAAGGTCCATAAACAGAAAAATTATTAATTAAAAAACTACTACCATTAAATAATAAAGCGAATAAGAATACTAAAACATTTATTGCAATAATTATCTTAGTAAAAATAGGTTTTTTAGGAGTAAAAATTTTATTTGCTTTTTCAGCATCTTTTTTACTTTTTTCATTAATATCATCACTTAATTTTAAGAATAAGTTAAGACCTTTTTCTTCATACTTCATATTTTCATCAATATCAGGAAAATATTCATATAAAAAATTATACTTTTTTAAGTCTTTTTCATTTTTCAAATAAATACAATCAATATTATCATCAGACTTTAAATTAACATTATCTCCTAAATCTGTAAATATACTAAGTACATTCATTTTGAATTTAAAAGTTTTTCTTTTAATATCTTTTACAATACGTTTTGTTTTAAACATATCAAAACCTAATTGTTCATCATTATGAATATATTCAAAAACAATTCTTATTATTTTATAATCACCAGTCATATTTTCTAACCAAATTTCATTCTGAACCCCATGTAATATAATAGGATTATAATTTTTTTCAGTTATAAAATAATGTAATAATTTCATAACTAATGTATCTTTAGTATCAATTTTTAAATTCATAGTAAACACACTCTTTTCTAAACAACTATTATACACGTATAATATAGATAAGTAAATTAATAAATTTAAAAAATCTTTCTAAATTGAAAATTAATTCAAATTGGAAAGATTTAATATATTTTTTTATTTAAAATTATCTAAAATATTATAGAATTCTTTTGGAGCATCAACTTCGAAAAATAATTCTTTTTTTGTTATAGGATGAATAAATCTAATACTTTTGGAATGAAGCATTTGACCAAATTCCTCGTTAAACATTTTTCTATTTCCGTATACTGGATCATTTACAACGGGATGTCCTATATAACTTAGATGTACTCTTATTTGAT
>JAQXMG010000025.1 GCA_029012525.1 bacterium | reverse complement strand
ATATAGAAAAAATAGAAAAAGCTAAAAGTTTATTAAAAATAAAAAATGAATATCATGATATAATAGGTCATCGTCTTGCTTTGTTTTCAAAATACTTAGAAAATGACACTAAAGATATTAAAAGTATATTATTCTTATTAGATAGTATTTATGAGGATTTTAATTCTAAATTATCTAGTACTTGGAAGTTGAAAAATTTAGTTAAGATGTATCAAGTAATTGGTATAAACATAATTATAAAAGGTGGACTTCCACAAGATGAAAAAGTTGCTAATATATTTTTTGAAATAATAAGAGAATCAATTACTAATGCTGTTATTCACGCAGATAGTAAAAATATTAAGGTAATAATAAAAAAGTACTTTGATAGAACTAATATGATTATAACAAATGATGGTAAAAAGCCAAATCATACTATTTATGAGAATGAAGGTATAAAAGGAATGAAAAGGAAACTAACTTTAATAAATGGAAGTTTAAATATTTCTACTGAAAATGATTTTGTTTTAAAAGTTGTTGTATAAAAAAGAAAGTCACTAAACTGATTTTCTTATTTTTTAATATTTGGAATAATATATCCATTACTTACACAAAATATAGTAAGTTTAGATATACTGTCAAATCCCATTTTATTAAGAATATTAGTAATATAATTTTTTAGTGTTCCAGAAGTAATGTTTAACTCTTTTGCGATATCCTCTCTATCCATGGCTTCACATAATAATTTTATTATTTTAATTTCTTTAGCTGAAAGATTTTTTAATTTTTCATTTTCATCATTATAAATATAATTATCTGGAAATAAAGTATATCCATTAAGTATTTGATTAATACTTGTAAGAAGGGAATCACTATCAATATCTTTATAAATTAATCCGTCCAAATTATATTTTTTGGCATTATCCAAAAATGTTATTTCTGGTATTCCAGTAATAGCTAAAATTTTAACTTTTTTGCCATATTTTTCTTTTACTTCTTTGCCATAATCTATACCATTAGCACCATCTTTGGTAACAACATCTGTAAGAATTAAATCTGGAGTATATTTTTCGTATAAAGTCATCATATCTTTAGCGCTAGTACAAGTACAGACTATGTCATAAAAATTAGATAGCATTTTTTGCATCATATTATTAAGAAGAGCTTGATCTTCAATAATCATAATTTTTTTCTTTATAGGCATAAAATCACCTCAAATTATAGTTATATTATATCACATTTTTTAAATTAAAGTTATTTTTTAATTAAGGAAACTATGACTTTTATCATATTTTTTTTAATAAAACTATGACTTTTTTCATCTATTATAGATTATAAAAATAATATATAATATTATCGGGAGGAGATATTATGTCTAAAAAAGACGAAAACAAAGAAGTTGATACTTCAAAAGAAAAAAATAAGAAAAAAATTATTCTAATAGTAGTTGGTGTTATACTATTTGCAATTATTCTATTCTTGTTGTGGTTTTTTAACCGTAAATTTGATGTTACCTTTGATTTAAATAATGGTACTGAAAATGAAGTAGTACAAGTTAAATATAATAATGTACTAAATGAAAAAGACATCAAAACAAAAGAAGATCTAGGAGATTTATTTATTGCATGGTATGAAGTAATTGATGTAAAAGATAATGAAGATGTCCTAGATGATGAAAAATTTGATTTTACAACAAAAATAAAGAAGGATACTAAATTAAAAGCTGTTTATGAAAAACCTGTAGAAAAAATTACAATTACTTTTGATTCAAGAGGAGGTTCAAAAGTTAATAGTATAACTATTACTAAAGGAACAGAACTTAATTTACCAAGTAATCCTACTTATTTAGGATATAAGTTTGTTACTTGGGAAACAAAAGACGGAACACCAGTATATAATAAAGCATTATTAAGCGAAGACATAACACTTTATGCAAAATGGGAAAAAATAGAAGTAAAGAAAGAAGAAACAATTAGTTTATCAGTTGATAATAAATTTATACATCGAAGAGGAACAAAAACTGTTGCTAAAGTAAAAGCAAATGTTCAAAATTCAAGTAATAGTAAAGTTACTTATTCTTTAAGTAGTACAGCTTGTGCTAAAATTAATAGTTCAACAGGTGTTATAACAGCAAAAACTGAATCAGAAATAGTGGGAGCAGATATCCAAATTTGTGAAGCAGGAGAAACTGTTACAGTAACTGGTAAACTTCCAAGTGGTAAAAGTGCAAGTGTAAAAGTGACTCTTGAAAAAGATTTATATGCACATTTTACAGGTTCTGAAAATAATAATAGTTTTGTTGGATTAGCATCATCAAAAAATTTCTATCATGCTGCAGAACAAGAATTTAGTATTACTGCTAATCAAAGTGTTAGTTGGAATGCAAGATGCGTTGATGCTGTTGATTATGCTAGTAGAACATGTACATATATAGGAAAAACTAGTTCAACATCAACAACATTTAAAGGTACTTTAGCTGCTAATTATACTTCTAATAATTCAACATCAACTGCTTCAGCAGATATTAAAG
>JAQXMG010000024.1 GCA_029012525.1 bacterium | reverse complement strand
ATTTGCAAATATTTAAAAATGATATTATAATTAGTTATCAAATAGAAGAAGAAATTTTTTCCCTTTTAATATCTTTTAAGGAGGAATAATTATGGATATTGAATTAATCTTAAAAAATAAGATAAAAATGTGTCTTTCTTTAGATATTCCGGTTGAGGAAATTGAAATTGAAGTTCCTAAAAATAAGGAATATGGAGATTTTTCAAGTAATATTGCTATGAAGTTATGTAAAAAGTTAGGTAAGAATCCCTTTGATATTGCTTGTTCTATTAAAGATAATATAAAAGATGATTTAATAGAAAAAGTAGAAGTAGTAAAACCAGGATTTATTAACTTTTTTGTTGATAAAACTTATCTTTTAGATAATATCATTAACATTATAAAAAAAGATAAAGATTATGGTAGAAATAATATTGGAAATAACAAAAAAATAAATGTTGAATTTGTTAGTGTTAATCCAACTGGATCAATTCATTTAGGGCATACTAGAGGTGCTTGTTATGGTGATAGTTTATGTAATATTTTAGCATTTTCAGGTTATGATGTTACTCGTGAGTATTATATAAATGATGCTGGAGGACAAATGGATAATATGGCAAAATCCATATTAGAAAGATATAAAGAAGTATGTGGCTTAGAATTTAAAATGGAAGATAATTTCTATTATGGAGAAGATATAAAAAATATAGCAATAGATTTATATAATGAATATGGTGACAAACTTTTAAATGAAGATATAGAATTTTTCAAGAAAAAAGGACTTTCAGTATTCTTAGGTAAAATAAAAAAAGATTTGGAAGATATAGATGTTAAATTTGATATTTGGTCTAGTGAAAAAGCAATAAGAGAAAAGGGTTTAGTAGAAGAATCTTTAAAAAAATTAGAAAATTTAGGTTATACATATAACTTAGATGGTGCAGTATATTTAAAGACAAGTCTTTTTGGAGATGAAAAAGATCGTGTTATAAAAAAAACTGATGGCAGTTATACTTATTTTGCACCAGATATTGCTTATCATATGGATAAATTAAATAGAGGTTATGATAAATTAATAGATGTTTTAGGTTCAGATCATCATGGCTATGTTGCAAGATTAAAAGCTGCAGTAACTATGCTTGGCCAAGATTCAAATAAACTTGATGTTTTTTTAATACAAATGGTTAGAGCAATAAAAGATGGTGCAGAATATAAATTATCAAAAAGAACTGGTAAGTCAATAACTTTAAAAGATTTGGTAGAGGATACATCAAAGGATGCAGTAAGATACTTTTTTACATCAAGAAGTATTGATACAATGATGGATTATGATGTTGATCTTGCTCTAAAGAAAAATAATGAAAATCCAGTATATTATGTAAATTATGCTCATGCTAGAATTTGTTCTATTTTAAAAGATCACGAAGTTAAAGCAGAAGATGGTTATAAATTTGAAACAATAAATAGTGACTCTGCATATAATGTTTTAGTACAATTAAAAGAATTTGAAAAAGTAGTAGAAAAAAGTGCAAGAAATTATGAACCACATTTAATAACAAATTATGTATATGAACTTGCTAGTTTATTTCATAGTTATTATGCTAAGGAAAAAATAGTAACTGATGATGTTAAGTATACAAATGAAAGATTAATGCTTTGTAAAGCAGTAAAAATAACTATTTACAATGCTTTAAATTTAATAGGAATTAAAAGCCCAGAAAGGATGTAATTTTATGAATAATTTAACTAAAGAAGATTTAGAACTTATGTCATATGGAGATATCGCAGAATTAATTTTAAAAGATGAAAAAAAATCATTATCAACTGCAGATATATTTCAAAAAATATGTGATGTTTTAGAATTATCAAAAAGTACTTTTGAAAATAAGATTGGGGGATTTTATACAGCTTTAACAACAGATAAAAGATTTATTTTACTTGAAGATGGAACTTGGGATTTGAAGAAAAATCATTCTGTTAAGAAATTAAATTTAGATGATTCATTTGATGATTTAGAAGATGAAGAACTTGAAAATTTACAAGATGAAGACATGGAAGAATCTTATGAAGATGAAGAAAAAGATATCTATGATGATAGTAGTGACGAAGACGATGATGATGTAACTGACGAGTATAAAGATTTAGTTATAGTTGATGAAGATGAATTAGAATCTGGTGAATAATTATGATAGAAAGATTAGAAGGTATTTTAAAAAAATATAATGAAATAAAAGAAACTTTAAGTAAACCTGAAACACTTAGTAATATAAATCTTTTAACATCACTTTCTAAAGAAGCTAGTTCTTTAGAAGAAGTTGTAACTGTTTATTTGGATTATAAAAATGTTTTAGATAACATAACATCAGATAAAGAACTTTTAAAAGATAATGAACTAAAGGATATGGCTAAAGAAGAACTTATAGAGTTAGAAGGTAAAAAAGAAGAATTAGAAAAAAAACTTGAAGTTTTGCTTTTGCCAAAAGATCCAAGAGATGGCAACAATGTTATTATGGAAATTCGTGGTGCTGCAGGTGGCGATGAAGCTAATATTTTTGCAGGAGATCTTTTTCGTATGTATCAAAAATACTTTGAAAAATTAGGATGGAAAACAGAAATAATTAATGCTGAAGAAGGCACAAGTGGAGGTTTTTCTCAAATAGAATTTATGGTTAAAGGAGATAGTGTTTTTTCTAAGTTGAAATATGAAAGTGGAGCACATAGAGTTCAAAGAATTCCTGAAACAGAATCAAGCGGAAGAATTCACACATCAACTGCAACTGTAGCTGTTTTACCAGAAATGACAGATGTTAATTTAGAGATAAATCCTAGTGATTTAAAAATAGATGTTTATAGAAGTGGTGGAGCTGGAGGACAAAGTGTTAATACAGCAGATTCAGCTGTTAGAATAACTCATCTTCCAACTGGAGTAGTTGTTACTTGTCAAAATGAAAGAAGTCAACAACAAAATAAAGCTAAAGCTATGGAAATTTTAAAATCAAAATTATATGAAGAAACCATAAGAAAACAAGAAGAAGAATATGATAGTGAAAGAAGAAGTAAAATAGGTACAGGAGATAGAAGTGAAAAAATAAGAACTTATAACTATCCTCAAAATAGATTAACAGATCATAGAATTGGTTTTACTATTAATAAATTAGATAGAGTTATGGAAGGCGAACTTGATGAAGTAATAGAAGCCTTAATTAATGAAGATCAAAAAAGGAAATTACAAGGTAATGAAGATTAATGATTTATTAAAATTAGAATCAAACTATACTTTAGATGAAAAAAAACTTATTTTAGCAGATATTTTAGGGTGTAAGAAACTTGATTTAATTTTAATAAATGAAGATATTGACAAGAATATTGTTAAAAAGTATCAAAAACTTATAAAATCTGATATTCCTGTTCAATATCTTTTAAAAAAAAGTGATTTTTTAGGTAATTTGTTTTATGTTGATAAAAATGTTTTAATACCTAGATTTGAAACGGAGTATTTAGTTATAGAAACAGATAAATTAATAAAAAAATATTTAAAAAAAGATTTATCTATAGTAGATATAGGTACAGGAAGTGGAGTTATAGCTATTTCTTTAAAAAAATTAAATAGTAATTCTTTTGTAAGTGCAGTTGATATTTCAAAAAAAGCGTTAAAAGTTGCTAAAAAAAATGCTTTGTTAAATCAAGTATCAATAGATTTTATTCATGGCGATATGTTAAAAAAATTAAACAAAAAATATGATGTATTAATAAGCAATCCACCATATTTATATAAAGATGAAAAAATTGAAGATAAAGTCTTAAAATATGAACCACATTTAGCACTTTTCGGAGGGCTAAAATATTATGAAGAAATGTTAAAAAACGCTAAAGATGTTTTAAAAGAAAGATCAATTATTGCTTTTGAAATAGGATCTAAACAGGAGAATGATGTTAAAAAAATAATAAAAAAATATTATCCAGACTCTAAAGTAATAGCAAAAAAAGACTTAAATGGTCTTGATAGATATATTTATATATTAAATAATATAAAAAGTTAATTTGAAATTATATTTTATTTATGTTATAATGAATACGTCAAGGGAATTTGAATAAAATAAAAAAGGGAATACTCAATGATTCCAAGTTGAATACTTACCTAATTGTTTGATTAAGTACTTAATCTATTGTCAGATTGAGTACTATTTTATTAATAAGTTATAATAGATATTATTAACAAAATGATTATTAACAGAAGAAGAAAGATTAAAATATCTTTTTTTTTGATAAAAAAAGTTGGCAAGTACTCAAATTCATTAAGTTATCCCTATATATAATTATACTATAGATTAACAAAAAACAAGATTAATTTATATATTTGCAAATATTTATAATTTATGGTATTATTTTGTTGTACTTAAGGAGGCAAATTTATGGAAACAGTATTATTAGTGATAAGTGTATTATTAATTGCTATTGTATTATTACAAAGTGGAAAAGCAGAAGGAGCTTCACAAATTATTACTGGTGGCAATAGTGATTTATTTAAAAATAGAAAAGAAAGAGGAAGCGAACTTATAATAAGCAGAGCAACCTTAGTATTGGGAATTTCATTTTTTGTTATTTGTTTAGTAATGACATTGATATAGGAAACTTCAATTTTGAAGTTTTTTTATTATCTTTTCTTATAGTCAAAATATTCCCATATAATATATATTAAAAATCTAAAATATTCAATCATTATTTCTCCTTTCAATATAATTGTTAAATAAAATAATATTTTTACCTTAATTTTATTAAAAAAATCGAAAATAAGGTAAAAATGTGTTATTATAAATATGAGATGATGATATGAAAGAAAAATTATTAGAAATTTTAAAACTAAATAGAAATAATGCTATAACTATAGATGAAATGTATTTAAAGATATTTCATAGTAAAAAAGATACTAAAATGTATGAGCTTTTGTGTGATGAATTAAACAATTTAATAGAAGAAAAACAAGTTTATTGTACTAATTCTAAAAAGGGATTATATATTTTAAATCCATTTAAAGAGGGAACTTGTTTTATCAAAAAAAATAAAGATATGTATGTTGAATGTGGTGATGAAACATTTAAAGTAACAAAAAATACTGTAGGAGCTTGTGATAAAGATAAAGTGTTAATAAGGATTACTGACTATAATGCTTGTTTTTGTTCTATAAAAGAGATAATAGAAAGACATGGTATAATTGGAGAAGTAAAAACAATTAAAAATAAAAGATATGCAGTTGTAGGTAATGCAATGTATGAGATTGATTTACCTAATAACATAGTTGATGGTATGCTTATAGGTATTAAAGTAGATAAAGTAAAAACAGGTAAGTATTTTAAAGCAACATTAGATAGAGTAATAGGTCATAAAAACGCACCAAAAATAGATGAAATAAAAATAATCTATGAAAATGGTGGTATGCATGGTTTTAGTGATGAAACCTATTTAGAATTAAAAGACATTCCAAGTAGTGTTAATTCTTGTGATATAGAAAATAGACATGACTTAAGACAAGATACTATATTTACTATAGATGGTGTTGATACTAAAGATATAGATGATGCAGTAGGATTAAAAATACTTGATAATGGTAATTATTTACTTGGAGTACATATCGCAGATGTATCGCATTATGTTAAAGAAAATACATCTCTAGATAAAGATGCAAGATTTAAAGCTACTAGTATTTATATGCCTGGAGTTGTTGAACCAATGTATCCAGTAGAGCTATCAAATGGAATATGTTCATTAAATGAAGGAGTAGATAGACTTGCAATTTCAGTAATGATGGAAATTGATAAAGAAGGTAATTTAATAAACTTTGATATCTTTAAAAGTGTTATTAACTCTAAATTAAAGATGAATTATGATAGTGTTAATAAAATACTTTTAGAAAACATAGTAGATCCTGATTATGAACAATTTGTTGATACATTAAAAAATATGGAAACTTTAGCAGGAATTCTTAGAAAAATGAGATTAAAAAGAGGATTACTTGATTTTGATTCAAGTGAAATAAAAATAAATGTCGATGATGATGGTAATGTAACTTCTATTAGTAAAAGAGTTCAAAGTGTTGGAGAAAATTTAATCGAAGACTTTATGCTTGCTGCTAATGAATGCGTTGCTACTTATATTTATAATTTAGGTATAACAAGTATTTATAGAATACATGACTATCCAAATATGGAAAATCTTACCAAAGCAGTAGGAATTATCAAAAGTTATGGTGAAAAACTAGATGTAAAATTAAATATGAAAGATCCTAAAGTGATTCAAAATATTTTACATGAATTAAAAGATACAGATAACTATGATATTTATTCTAATATGATTTTAAGATGTATGGCTAAAGCATGTTATAGTAATGTTAATGAAGGGCATTTTGGTATTGGTATTAATCATTTAAAAAATGAAGCATATACTCATTTTACAAGTCCAATAAGAAGATACCCTGATACAACAATCCATCGTATTTTATCAAATATTTTAGATAATAATATTGAAAAATTAAATGGAGAAATGTATAAAAATAACATAATAGATATAGCAGTTCATTCATCAGAAATGGAACGTGTTGCAGATAATTGTGAAAAATGCGCCAATAAAATGAAAATGGCTAGTTTTATGGAAAAATATATTGGGCAAGAATTTAATGGCAAAATATCTGGTTTTACTTTTAATGGGATGTTTGTTATTCTGGATAATTTAGTTGAAGGTAGAATTGACTTTTCATTAATGGACGATTACTATATTTATAATGAAGATTTAGAAATAGTTGTAGGAGAAAGACATAAAAAAATATATAGACTTGGTGATAAAATTCGTGTTAAAGTAATAAAAGCAAGTAAAGAAGAAAAAGTAATAGATTTTGCACTTGCAAATAATAAAAATATTAAACCAAAAACTAAATTTAAAATATTTAAAAAGAAAAAATAAATCTATTTAAAGGAGAATTTTTATGGAAATACTTAATAGAAAAGCAAGCTTTAATTATTTTATAGAAGAAAAAATAGAATGTGGAATTGAGTTAAATGGCTGTGAAGTAAAATCAATTAGAGAAGGTTCTTGTAATATAAAAGATAGTTATGCTTATATAAGAAACAATGAAGTGTTTTTAATAAATATGTTTATTAAAAAATATAAAGAAGGAAGTATATTTAATACTGATGAAACAAGAAAAAGAAAACTACTTTTACATAAAAAAGAAATAAAAAAATTACGTGATAAATGTGATATGGAAGGTTATACTTTAATACCATTAAAAGTTTATTTTAATAAAAATAAAGTTAAAGTAGAATTAGGGGTATGTAAAGGTAAAAAATTATTTGATAAAAGAGAGTCTATAAAAGAAAAAGATATTAAAAGAAAATTAGAAAGAGAACTTAAAAATGGTTGATTTTTAAGTTCTCTTTGTGTTATCATGTATACATAATAGGGTGATAGTTATGAAAAAAAATGTAAATGATATTTTAACTACGAAAAGACAAAAATATATGACTGTTTTAACAGTACTACTTTTACTTATTTCAGTGGGACTTTTTTCTTATGCATTAACATATAATATCAATTATGTTGGTTTAAATACTAATAAAATATCAAATTGTTCTATTGATATATCATTTAAAGATAACAATCCAGTAAGATTAACAAGTAGTTATCCTATGGATTATGCAACTGCTAAAGAATATGATCCATATACTTTTTATATAAAAAGTAATAGTAATAATTGCGATTCATTATCATATAGAATTTCAATGAAAAGTATTTGTAGTACTTGTACAACAGATTCTTGTAGTTTAGGAGATGGACAAACATGTAATTGTACAACAGGTTATCAAATAGATGAAAGTTTAATTAATTATGAATTAAAAAATGTAACAACAGGAGAAATAATAACAGGAGAAGGAATAAATGGATTAAATAAAAAATTTACATTAAATGGAGTAGAAACAGATACTTATGAAATGCGTATTTGGATTAGTGAAAAAGCAACAAATAGTGATTTGTATGTTCATGGAAATAGTTCTACACCAAAAAACTATTGTGGCAAATTAAATGTTGAAGTAGTTGCAAGTGGTAACTTAGATATAAGTGGAGCAAATGCTCCAGAGTTAGCAACAGGAATGATACCAGTATATTATGATGAAACAAATGAAGTATGGAAAAAGGCAGATAGTAATAATAAAGATGCAAATAATAAATGGTATGATTATGATAATAAAATGTGGGCTAACGTAGTAACAGTAACAGAAACAAATAGAGAAACATATTTAAATGCAAAAGTTGGAACAGAAATAAGTATGGATGATATAAATACAATGTGGGTATGGATACCAAGATTTAGTGCAACAGGTGATTATGATACTTTTAATGGAACAAATAATATAGATAGTCCTGGAGCATTTAATATAACATTTGTGGATAATAATGAAAGTGCTCATGATGCGTTTACATTTGGAACACAAAACTTAAATGGATTTTGGGTAGGTAAATTTGAAAATTCCAGCAATATAAGTTGCAATAGTCAATATGGTTCTGATTTGGAAAGCGATTGTAATTTAACAACAATAAGACCAAAGATAATTCCTAATCAAATGTCTTGGTATGGAGCTCAAGTATCAACATTCTTTTATGATATAAAAAATATGACAGAAAGTGGAAACCAATATGGATTTGGTAATAATGTTGATACTCATATGTTAAAAAATAACGAATGGGGTGCAGTAGCATATCTAACTCAAAGTATGTATGGCAGATGTACAACTTCAACAAATTGTACAAAAATAGGAATAAACAATAATAGTAGTGTAATAACAGGATATGGTGCTCCTGCAGGAAGCAATAGTTCAGTAACAAATGGTGCATATGAAACAAGTTTAGGACAAAATGCATCAACAACTGAAAATATTTATGGTGTATATGATATGAGTGGTGGATTATATGAGTATGTGATGGGTGTATATTGGGATGGAACAAATTTATGGTCAGGGACTGACTCATCAATTAATTGTGGTTTTAATGGATTACTATCTGATGGAACTCAATATACAAGTGGAGTAGATTATCCAAATAGAAAATATTATAATTTATATACAACATCTGATGAATATATAAATGCAGGATATCAACATGCATTAGAAGAAACAGCTGGGTGGTATAGTTCAGAATGGATTTTTGTTTCTGAATATTCTTATTGGTTTTCTCGTGGTGGCTCATTTCAAGAAGAAGATATTGCTGGTATTTTCTATTATAATGGTAATAATGAGGGAGAATCTGATTTTATTTCATCTAGAACATCCATAATAATAAAATAAAAATGATATCAACAAAGTTATTTTGTTGATTTTTTTTTAATTTTTATAATCTATTTATTAAAATAAATAATATTTGCTTTTCTCATAAAAATATGATAAACTTTATAAGCTTATTTAGGAGGTTATTTATGTTAAATATAATTATTCTATCTATTATTAAAATAATTGATAATATACTTAGTACTGGAAAGACTATTTTAATTCAAAGAAATAAAGCTATTTTAGCAGGTATTTCTGTAATTGTTTCTCAAGTAATATTTTATAAACTTATTGATGCAGTAGCTGATGCTGAAAGTGATTTAATTATGTATATTATATCTATTGCAAGTGGTGTTGGTACATATCTTGCTATATTAATTGGTAATAAGTTTTCCAAGGAAAGATTATATGTAAATATCTTATTATCTGATGATATGGATGCAATGATTGAACTTAGAAATTACTTACAAGAACATAAGATTACTAATTTAACTACTGATGGATATACTAAAGATTTTAAAAAGACTTTAGCTATTACTGCTTATGTTGAAACTAAGGAAAAAAGTAAATTGCTTGATAAATATATTGATGAAAGTAATAATAAATATAAAAGGATAATACAGAAGGTATAAAAAAAGATAAACTAAGTGAAGTTATCTTTTTTTAGTAAATATCTTTTCCTACAAAAACATCATATATTTCTTTGTATTTATATCCATATTTAGAGTAGGTTTTATCTGGTATTAAAATATTAAGTTCTACTAATTTATCAAGTATTCGAGAAATTGTATTGTTTGATACCTTAGCCTCTTCTTGTATTTCTTTTTTAGTGAATACTATTTGTTTCATTATAATTGGCATTATTTTATAAACAGATGAACTATTTAATGAGTCTATTTTTTTTATGTCAGTATTATAAATATTTTTAATTCTATTAATTTTAGCAATATAATTGTTACATTGATCAATAATACATTGCAAGAAGAATTTAATGAATCCAAGCATATTTCCTTTTCTACTTTCATTGAGAAATTTATAATAGCTAGGTTTATATAATTCTATAATTTCTGATAGAAATAAGATTGGTTCTTCATTTGTTAACATTGAAAGTTGAATTGGTATTAATGCTCTCCCAAGTCTACCATTACCATCTCTGTAAGCGTGTATTGTTTCAAATTGTGAATGGGAAATGGCTAGATTTATAAATATAGGATCAATAAATTCATCATTCATATATTGAAATAAATTATCAAGTAGCATTGGAACATCATCTGGTTTTGGAGGTACATATATTGCTTCTTCTATAGTACAACCTTTTGGACCAATCCAATTTTGAATGTCCCTTATTTTTCCTGGCTCTTTTTCATTACCTCTGACACTATCAAGTAGAATTTTATGAATATTATTAACAAAAGTTATATTTATTTTATTATTTTCTTTTAAATATTTTTTTGAATATTCTATTACTTCTTTTAAATTTTGAATTTCTAAATTATCATCAGTTTTTGGCATGTATTTTAAATAATACATTTCATCTTGTGAAATTTGAGTTCCTTCAATTTGCGATGATTTAAAACTTTCATTTAATATAATTGAGTCTAAAAAGAATTTTGAATCAAATTCCATATTCTTTAAATATGATTTATATTCTCCAAACTTGGTATTAGCTTCAGAAATTAAATTTAGTAGTTCTTTATCAATATTATAATTAATAGGTAATTTATTAACTTTCATTGCTTCCATTTTTTTCACCTCGTCAAAATTATATCAAAATTTCCTTATAAAATCAAGAAAGAATTTCAATTTGACACATAAAATGAAAAAAATTGAGTTAAAAATGACATATTTTTTCAAAAATACAAAAAAATTGACATTTTTTCTGTTTTTTTTTATTGATTTTTTACAATCATTGAAAAGAATAATACTTTATTTTATTAAATTATTATAAATATTACTTGCGTTAGTAAAATCTAAGATATTAAATAAATTATTTAGATATTCTTCTTTTTCGTTTTTATAATTTAAATAATAAGCATGTTCCCACATGTCTATATTTAATAAAGGTATTAATCCATATTGTAGTGGTGTTTCTTGATTTTTAGTATTAACCATATCTAAATCATTATTATTAATAACTAAAAAAGTATAACCTGAACCTTTAAGTGATAAAGCTTTTTCTTTTAGTTTTTGTAGAAAATTATCATAACTTTTATATTTATTATTTATTGCAGTTTTTAAATTACCAAATGGCATATTATGATTAGGATTAATACTTGAAAAATATAGATTATGATTTAATACACCACCTAAATTAAATAGAATATCTTCTTTATCTTCATTTGGAAATTCATTGATATGAAATGTCAATTCTTCTAAACTATAATTAAAGTTATAGTTATTTTTTATTAGTAAATTATTTAATTTATTTAAGTAGTTTTTAGCATGTTTATTGTAATGAACTCCCATAGTATGAGTATCTATATAAGGTTCTAAATCTTGATATAGATATTGTAATTTTTGTAATTTATACATATAATTCCTCCATTAAATTATATAAAATAGGAATAAAAAAAATACTATTAAGTTAGTATTTAAATAATAATATGATTAAGTTTAACTTAATACTAAAATTAAATATCTATTTATATTTAAAAAAAACGAACTATAAAAGTTTGAATAAATATCAATTTGGTGGAGATGAGGGGAATTGAACCCCTGTCCAAGAGTAATCATACTTAAATATCTACAAGTTTAGGAAATTCAAATAATTCATTATTTAAATGGGAATTCCCCTCCTAATTAAATAACTAACTTACTAAAATTCGTTATAAGCCGTAAGTAAACTTATAATATATCCTACTAAAATGAGCCTCTAATATTTTCCGTAGGCAAAAAAATAAAAGAAGCGCTTTCAATTAATTAATTATGCGAAAGCTAATTGATTTCTGTTTCCAGTTATATTTAATTTTGCATTTAAAGATTGCCATCTACTTGCAATTTAAGCCCTTTTACAATTGTCGAACCCAAATCATCCCCATGTGTTTAAATTATAACATAAAATTGTTAAAAAGTCCACAGCAGTATTATACTTTTCGTTAATTTTTCAAAAACATATCTAATTTTATAATAAATTATATATAAATAAGGAAGTGATACTTTTGAATTTTGATTTATTTAATATTATATTTATAATTGTTTCTATTGTTGTTGCTTTAATTTTTATTTTTACTTTTTTCATGATGTTTAGTCCAAAATTAAAATCTAAGATAATGGGACAGAATATTAAAGCTACTAAATATATGCTTAATGATAATGAACAAGAATTAAAAGACATAGCAACTAAAAGTGCCGAAATTAATAGAATCGGTGTTTTTGAAACTGCAAAAGCAATAAAAGAAGGTTTAACAAGTGATGATAATTTTATTAAATGTAAATATTGTGGCTCTTTAATTGATGAAGATTCTAATTTTTGTAAAAAATGTGGTAAAAAGAACATATAAAAAATTCTTAAGTTTTAAGAATTTTTTTTAATATCCAAAAGTACCATTTAAACTTTCATCATTTTCGATATAATCACTTACATCAATTACTTCATAATTAGTTTTATCTTTTCTAATTATTATTTCTTTAATACCTGCGTTCAAAATAAATCTTTTACATAAAATACAAGGGTTAGCATTTTTAACATAGGAATTATCTTTTACTTCTTTTCCTACTAAATAAAGACTTGAACCTATTAAGTCTTTTCTAGCAGCACTTATTATTGCATTTTGTTCAGCATGAACGCTTCTGCACATTTCATATCTTTCCCCACGTGGAATATTTAATTGCTCTCTAGCACAATATCCTAGTTCATCACAATTTTTTCTACCACGAGGAGCTCCAGCATAACCTGTAGAAATTATTTCATCATTTTTAACAATAACTGCTCCAAATTTTCTTCTAAGACAAGTTCCACGTTCTAAAACTGTCTCTGCAATGTCTAAATAATAATTAACTTTATCAATTCTCATACTATACCTCTTATGAAATAATTATAACTATTTCTAAAGTAATTTACAAGCAAATTTTTTTCTTATATAATTAAAACATAATAATACATATACTTGTTTTGGGAGGACTTTTTTATGCTAGAATTAAAAAAGTTTCTAAGTTTTATCATAGTAAAGGAAGAATAACAACAGGAATATCTAAAGTAATTTTAAAATTTAATCTTGGTGAATTTATTGCAATAGCTGGAGAAAGTGGTAGTAGTAAATCAACTTTATTAAATGTTATATCAGGTCTTGGTAGTTATGAAGAAGGAGAATGTATATAAATGGTGAAGAAACAAGCCATTATACAGAAAAGATAAAATTTAAAAAAGCAAACAAATGTATTGAATTTGCTTTTTTTGTGTTGTATAATTTAAATGTGATTTTTCTAATTTTTACCTATATTAATATTAAAGAAAATAGTGTATAATATGTGAAAAAGGTGATGTATATGGATAAAATAATAATAAAAGGTGCTAGAGAAAATAATTTAAAAAATATAGATTTGGAACTACCTAAAAATAAATTTATTGTAATAACAGGAGTGTCTGGAAGTGGTAAATCTAGTCTTGCTTTTGATACAATTTATGCTGAAGGAGAAAGAAGGTATCTAGAAAGTCTAAGTAGTTATGCAAGACAATTTTTAGGTGGTAGTGAAAAGCCTGATGTTGATAGTATTGAAGGACTTTCTCCAACAATTGCAATTGATCAAAAAACAACTAATAAAAATCCAAGATCAACTGTTGGAACTGTTACTGAAATATATGATTATTTAAGACTTCTATATTCAAAAATTGGAATTGCATATTGTCCTATTCATAAAATACCTATTACTAGCCAATCTATTGAAGATATGACTAATAAAGTTTTATCACTTGAAAATAATACTAAAGTAATAATAACATCTCCAATAGTAGATGGTGAAAAAGGAACACATAAAGATTTATTAGATGATTTAAGAAAAGAAGGATATGTTAGAGTAATAATAGATGATGTAACCTATGATTTAAGCGATGATATTAACTTGGAAAAAAATAAAAAACATAAAATATCAGTAGTCGTTGATAGAATAGTTATTGAAGAAGGAATTAGATCACGTCTTTATGAATCACTTGAGAATGCTTGTAAATTAAGTGATGGTAAAGTAGTGGTTGATGTTGTTGGACAAGAACCACTTGTTTTTTCAGAACACTTTAGTTGTCCTCATTGTAATTTTTCTTTAAGTGAAATTGAACCACGTACTTTTAGCTTTAATGCTCCATATGGTGCTTGTCCAACTTGTAATGGACTTGGAATAAAACAAGTTATTGATCCAGATTTAATTATGCCTGATAAAAATAAAAGTATTAAAGATGGTGGTATAGTAACTCTAGGAGATGATACTGATACCTTAACTTTTAAAAAATTACAAGGTTTTTGCAAATTTTATGGTATTGATCTTGAAAAACCAATTAAAGATTTAAAAAAAGAAGAACTTAATCTTATTTTATATGGTAATGATGAAGCAGTTAATTTTCAAATTGAATGTAAAAATGGTAGCGTTTTAAACAATAATACATCATTTGAAGGAATAATAAATAATCTAGAACGTAGATACATTGAAACAAGTAGTGAGTGGATTAGAGAATGGATTGAAAAGTTTATTATTGAACTTCCTTGTCCAACTTGTCATGGTGCTAGATTAAAAGATGATGTTTTAGCAGTAAAGGTTGGAAAACTAAACATTTATGAACTTACTTGTTTGAGTATTAAAGATATGTATTTTTATATTGATAACTTAAAATTAAATAAAGAACAAAAATCTATTGCAGATTTACTTATTAAAGAAATAAAATCACGTTTATCATTTTTAATTAATGTTGGTCTTGATTATTTAACACTTGATAGAGCGGCTGGAACTTTATCCGGTGGAGAGTCTCAAAGAATAAGACTTGCAACTCAAATAGGTACAAGTTTAACTGGTGTTTTATATGTTCTAGATGAACCATCAATTGGTCTTCATCAAAGAGACAATGATAAATTAATCGATGCAATGTTAAAAATGCGTGATGCTGGAAACACTTTAATAGTGGTAGAACACGATACTGATACAATGAAAAGAAGTGATTATTTAGTAGATATAGGACCTTTTGCAGGAGAACAAGGAGGATATGTTGTAGCTGCAGGAACTCCAGAAGAAGTTGCAAAATGTGAAAATAGTATAACCGGGCAATATTTAAGTTCTAAAAGATGTATTGAAATTCCAAAAACAAGAAGAAAAGGTACTGGAAAATACTTGGAAATTGTTGGAGCTAAAGAAAATAATTTGAAAAATATTAACGTTAAAATTCCACTTGGAACATTTACTTGTATAACAGGAGTATCTGGAAGTGGTAAGTCAACCTTAATTAATGAGATATTATATAAATCACTTGCGGTTAATATTTATAATTCTAAGTTTAAACCAGGTGCTTGTAAAAAAATAAAAGGATTAGAAAATATTGACAAAGTAGTTCATATATCTCAAAGTCCAATTGGAAGAACACCACGTAGTAATCCTGCGACATATACTGGAGTGTTTGATGATATAAGAGAAATTTTTGCATTATGTAAAGAATCAAAAATGTTAGGTTATGATAAAAGCAGATTTTCATTTAATGTTAAAGGTGGAAGATGTGAGTCATGTCATGGTGATGGTGTCAAAAAAATTGAAATGCATTTTTTACCAGATGTTTATGTTCCTTGCAGTAGTTGTAATGGAAAAAGATATAATAGTGAAAGCTTAAAGGTTAAATTTAAAGGGAAAAACATTGCAGAAGTATTAGAAATGAGAGTTAGTGATGCTTTAGAATTCTTTGATAAAGAGCCAAAAATAAAAAGAAAACTCCAAGTTTTAGAAGATGTAGGTTTAGGCTATATAAGATTAGGACAAAGTGCTCCAACTCTATCGGGTGGAGAAGCATCACGTGTTAAACTTGCCAAAGAATTACAGAAAAAACCAACTGGAAAAACTTTATTTATTATGGATGAACCAACAACGGGGCTTCATTCTTACGATATTGAAAACTTACTTGCAATAATCAAAAAAATAGTAGATAATAAAGATAGTGTAATCGTTATAGAACATAATCTTGATATGATAAAAGTAGCTGATTACATTATAGATTTAGGTCCTGAAGGTGGAGACTTAGGAGGAAATATCATTGCCTGTGGTACTCCTGAAGAAGTAGCAAAAGTAAATGAAAGTTACACAGGACAATATCTAAAAAAATTATTGTAGGGAGATTTATGAAAAAAAGAATTATATTTGATTTAGATAATACAATTATGATCTGGAAAAAAGATTATATAAAAGCTTTAGAAAAAACAGTAGAAAAATATAATTTGAATGTTGAAGTTAAAGTAATTGATGATTTAATTGAAAGCTTAGAAAAAAAATACAATAAAATTTCTAAAGATATATTACTTGATGAGATAAATAACACTTGTAATTTAAACTTAAATATGGATTTTGTTGATTGTTTATTTGAAAATCAAAGTGTTTTAATAGATATAGATGATAGTACCATAGATACTCTTAAATATTTAAGTAAAAAGTATGAACTTGTGATATTGACAAATTATTTTAAAGAAGTTCAGGAAAAAAGATTAGAAAATGCAGGTATTAGATTATTTTTTAAAGAAATTCACTCTGGAGAAGAGTATATAAAACCTTTAAAAGATGCTTTTTATAATGCTATAGGAAAATATAAAATATCTGAATGTATAATGGTTGGAGATAGTATTGAAACTGATATTAACGGTGCGATAAATATTGGTTTAGATGTTATTGCAGTAGATTACTTTAATAAAATTAAAGATACAAAAGAGTACAAAGTAGTAAGAGAATTTGATAAATTAAAAGAAATTTTATAAAGGAGGTTTTTTATGAATCCAATTTTTATTGATTTAGGTTTTATTCAAATATACTGGTATTCTATTACAATGCTACTTGCTATACTTACTGGTTCTTTTCTATTTTATAAAGTACTTAAAAAGAAAAAAATAAGTGAATTTGATATAACAAATATATTATTTTATGCTGTTTTATTTGGTATAATTGGAGCAAGAGTTTACTATTGTTTATTTAATCTTGATTATTATTTAAAGTATCCTCTTGAAATACTTGAAGTATGGAATGGAGGACTTGCTATTCATGGTGCTATTTTAGGTGGATTTATCGCTATTGTTTTCTATTGTAAAAAACATAAAATAAATATCTTAAAAATAACTGATGCTGCATCTTTTTCTGTAATAATTGCTCAAGCAATTGGAAGATGGGGTAATTTCTTTAATGGTGAAGCACATGGTGGAATTACAACTTTAGAAACTCTAAAAAATATGTTAATTCCAAACTTTATAATAAAGGGAATGTATATTGATGGTAATTATTATTTGCCCACTTTCTATTTTGAATTTTTATGGAATTTAATTGGTTTTATCGTTTTATTCACAATTTATAAAAAATATAAAAACTTAAAAACAGGAATGCTTACAGGATTATATTTTATGTGGTATTCTTTTGGTAGATTTTTTATCGAAGGACTTAGAACTGATAGTTTATTGATAAGTAATATCTCACTTGTTGTACTTATTACTATATTTATTTTATTGATCTTATTTATGCTTTATAAAAGATATAGAAAAATAGATAAGAAAACATTTATAATAAGTAGTGTAGTTGTATTAATTTTAGGAATTTTAATTATATTAATATTTAGAAATGACTTAAACTATATAAGAGTGGCACAATTTGTATCAATTATGCTTTTTGGAATAGGACTATTAATAACTATTTATAATAGCAAAGATACAAGAATAAGAAGATTGGAAATGAGGGAATAAAAATGAATATTTATGATTGTGTTGTTGTAGGATGCGGTCCAGCTGGTGTTACAGCTTCTGTATATTTGAAAAGAGCTAACTTAAATTGTTTAATTATTGAAAAAGATGCTCCAGGAGGTCAAGTTGTTAAATCATCTATTATTGAAAATTATCCTGGTTTTACAAGTATTTCTGGACCTGATCTTGCAAGTAATTTTTACAAACAAATTAAAACTTTAAATATTCCATATAAGTATGGAGAAGTAAAAAAAATAGAAGATAAAAAAAATTATAAAGTATTAAAACTAGAAAATGAAGAAATAAAAACTAAAGCAGTTATTTTAGCTTTAGGAAGATGTCCTAAAAAATTAAATGAGGAAAGTGAAAGATTATTAGGGAAAGGGGTAAGCTATTGTTCTTTGTGTGATGGTGCTTTATATAAGAATGAAGATGTAGCTATAATTGGTGGTGGCAATAGTGCTTTGGAAGAAGCTATATATTTATCAAGTATTTGTAAAAGTGTTTCCATTTTAAATAGGAGTGATAGTTTAAAAGGAGATAAACTTTTAATAGATAAGGTCAATAATACCAAAAATATTAAAGTGTATTTAAATACTGATGTTACTAAATTTAACAAAAATGGTGATATTTTAAATTCACTTGAACTTATAATAGATAACAAAAAAGATACTATTTTTGTTAAGGCATGTTTTATATTTATTGGTTATGAACCAGCGACAAATTTTCTAAAAGAACTTGATATTTTAGATGAAAAAGGTTATATTGAAGTTGATGACAAATTTGAAACAAAAGTTAATAACATCTTTGCTTGTGGTGATGTTGTTAAAAAATCAGCATATCAAATTGCAACAGCTGTTGGAGATGGAGCTCTTTGTGCAACTAGTGTAGTTAAAAAGCTTAGTTAGGAGGAAAAATATGAAATTGGATAATAAAGGATGGGGATTAATGGCTTTTTTGTTAATTTTATTAGTTATAGCAATATTTTTCTTTGTAGCAATATCAAGGATTAGCTTATTTTAAAATATTTAATTAGATACTAAATTATGTTTAGTATTTTTTTTTATAAAATTGTCATAATTGACTTTTTAACAAAAAAATGTTAACATATGACACTCGAGGTGACTAATATGGACGAATATACATATAAGCTTTTTATTGATGCTAAAAATAGTGATGATATTGATTTTATGGCTAGTTTATACGATATAAACAAAAATGACACTTATATCAAGCTTGAATATGCTAGAATGTTAATTAAAAGAAATCAAATATCTTTTGGCAGAAGTTTATTGTTAGAAGTTTTAGATAGTAAGTATGAACGTGATAAAAATTATGCTTTGCTTGAACTAGCAAAACTTGAACTATTTCAAGGTGATTATGAGACCGCTACTAAATATTTAATAAAACTTCTTTGTTCTTCAATGGAAAATGATCGTATATTTGCTATGTTTGAACTTGGAAAAATTGCAATTTTACAACATGATAATGAAGAAGCAAAAGATTGTTTTTTAGAAATTATAGAACATGAAAATGAAAATGACGAAACTTATCCTTATACAAGAAACAAATCATATGCCTTACTTGAACTAGGAAGAGCTTATGAAAAAATTGGTAATTATGAAGAAGCAAGAAGTTGCTTTAATAAGTTATTACAATATGGAACAGAAAAAGATAAATGTTTTGCATGCGTTGAATTAGGAAAACTTTCTAAACTTGAGAAAAAATATAGTGAAGCTGAAAGCTATTTTGAATTATTTCTAAATTCTAAGTTTAAAAAAGAAAGAATAATAGCAAGATTTCATTTAGGACAACTTAAAGCTTTACAAGGAAAATATGATGAAGCAGAAACTTATTTTAAAGAAATTCTTTCCTATAACACAATAAAAGATAAAAAAGATGCTTTAAGATTACTTATTTTACTTGGAATAAAGAAAAAGGATTATGATATGTCGCTAAAATATATAGAAATGGCAAAAAAATTTAATATTGATATTGATTATAAAATCATTTTATATATTTCTAAACAATTAAATATAT
>JAQXMG010000023.1 GCA_029012525.1 bacterium | reverse complement strand
ATAAATATATTCATAGTTTTTACCATTAATAGGAACCCAAGCTGTTTCAATTGGTTCATATTCGATAAATATTTTCCCTCTTGCATTTAATTTCCTAAATACATGGCCATCTTTTAATTTGCTTTTTATCCATTCTTTTTTACCATCAACACCATTTTTATGTTTTGGATCTCCTATCGCACAACAGATATGTTCTTCATCAATATTTTCTAATGTTAAATTAATATATTCATTCATTTTTATACCTCCACTACAAATTACTATTTAACTTTCACTCACATAATGATTATAACATAAAAAAGACTGAATCTTATTGATTTAGTTTTAATTTATTGATTTAATTTTATTTTCTATTTTTAAGCAACAATACCATTTGAGATGCATAAGGCACTTAATTACGTACTAAATATACATAAACAATAAAATAACTTATATTTAATTATTTATTTTATTTCATCTAACATTTTTTCTTTAATTTTATCAATATCTGTAAAAAACAAATTTGTTCCTTGACTCTTAAGTGCCATTAAATATTTAAAGTTATTTAATATTTCATATTTTAAAGTATCAATAACTTTTAGTGGTTTTCCGTTTATCATATGAGGATGATCTATATACTTTTCTAATATCGGAAACGCATTCTGTAATAATATAACAGAATCATTATTAGCGATTTTCCCTATCATTATAGATTTACAACTCCCATATTTTTTTATTTTTTTATCTATTATTGGCTTATATTTAGAAACTTTACTACTTAATGGAATAAACCATAATATATTTTTATCTTTAATAGTAAAATACGTTGGTCTTGCACGACCATTTTCATGATTTATCATTAAACCTTTATCATTTATTTTATTAAAAAATTCATCCTTAATATGATAAATATATCCTGTCTGTACTTGCATAGCATAAACCTCCAGAAATAATCTTACCACAAGTTAAAAGAAAACTCTATTCAAAAAGAATAAAGTTTTCAAAAACATTTTCGACCGGAATATTTTATAACTCGCACCATCCGGGAGCGATTAACATTTCTCGATTGGAATAATTTATAACCCGCGCCATCCAAGAGCGGCTAACATTTACATATTAATGCACTTTTTAAATGCAATAATAATATACTATATTTTTATGAAAATGTCAAATAGTATACATTTATATTATATTCAGTTTATTAAAATAATATTATCCAAATGTTTCAGTTTTAATTGTAGCTTGTGCAACAGCAAGTCTTGCAATAGGAACACGATATGGACTACATGAAACATAATCTACTCCGACTTTAGCAAAGAATTCAATGCTTTTTGGATCTCCTGCATGTTCACCACAAACACCTATTTTTATATCTTTATTTACTTCTTTGGCATCTTTTATAGCATTTTTAATTAAAGTACCAACTCCTTCTTCATCAACTCTAACAAATGGATCAAATTCAAAAATTTGTTTTTGATAGTAAGAAGGTAAAAACTTTTCGGCATCATCTCTTGAAAAACCGTAAGTCATCTGAGTTAAATCATTAGTTCCAAATGAATAGAATTCTACATCACTTGCTATATCTTTTGAAATAATTGCTGCTCTTGGTATTTCGATCATTGTACCAATTTTATAAGAGACATTTGCTTTATTTTCTTTGATGATTTTATCTGCAGTTTCTTTTATAATATCTTTAACATACTGTAATTCTTTTTTATTACATACTAAAGGTATCATTATTTCTGGCTCTACAACAAAATTTTCTTTTTCTGCTTTAATTGCTGCTTCTATTATAGCTTTAGTTTGCATAACAACAATTTCTGGATAAGTAACGCCTAGTCTTATACCTCTATGTCCCATCATTGGATTAAATTCTTTTAGACTATTTATTCTATTATTTAGATCCTCATAGCTTATATTTAAAGCTTTTGCTAACTCAATTTTTTCTTCTTCTTTTTTTGGTAAAAATTCATGAAGTGGTGGATCAAGAAGTCTTATATTAACGCTTAATTCATTCATTACTTTAAATAAATTATAAAAATCTTCTATTTGATAAGGAAGAATTTTATTTAGTGCATCTTCTCTTTCTTCCTTAGTTTTTGAAAGTATCATTTTTCTAAAGTTAAAAATACGTTCATTTTCAAAGAACATATGCTCTGTTCTACATAAACCAATTCCTAATGCTCCAAAACTAAGGGCAGTTTTACTATCTTTTAGTGTTTCTGCATTGGCTCTTACTTCCATACTTTTATATTTATCTGTTAAATCTAAAAGTTCTTTAAAATCATCTTTAATTACAGGATCTTCTACTTCTATTTTTCCTAAATAAACATAACCAGTTGTTCCATCTAATGAAATATAATCGTCTTCATGTAAAATAATACCAGAATCTGTCTCTAAAGTTTTGTTTTCATAATCAATTTTTAAAGAACTACAACCACAAACACAACAAGTTCCCATACCACGAGCAACAACTGCAGCATGTGATGTTGTTCCTCCCCTAAGTGTTAAAATACCATTTGCAATGTTTATTCCTTCGATATCTTCAGGAGAAGTTTCATCTCTTACTAAAATAAGATTTTTTTCATTATTGTTTGCAAGGTATTTAACATGTTTTGCATCAAAACAAATTTTTCCATAAGCAGATCCAGGGGAAGCTGGAAGTCCTTCGGCTATTTTTTCAGCATTTTTTAAAAGTTCTTTATTGAAAGTCTTATGAAGTAACTGATCAAGTGTTTTAGCATCAACCATTAAAATAGCTTCTTTTTCATCTATCATATTCTCTTTTAATAAATCCATAGCAATTTTAACTGCAGCTGTTCCTGTTCTTTTACCATTTCTAGTTTGTAAAATATAAAGTTTATTATCTTCAATTGTAAATTCCATATCTTGCATATCATGATAATGTTTTTCTAGAGTATCTGCAATTTTAGTAAATTCATTATAGCAATCTGGAAATTCTTGTTTTAAATTAATAATTGATTTAGGTGTACGAATACCTGCTACGACATCTTCTCCTTGAGCATTAACAAGGTATTCTCCGTATAAAACTTTTTCTCCTGTTGCAGGATTTCTTGTAAATGCAACGCCTGTTGCACTATTATTGTTTTTATTTCCAAATACCATTTCTTGAACATTTACTGCAGTTCCCCAACTTGATGGAATGTCATTTAATCTTCTGTAAGTTATTGCTCTTTCATTATTCCAACTTTTAAATACTGCTTTTATGGCAGATATTAATTGTTCTTTTGGATCAGTTGGAAAACTAGTTTTTGATAATCTTTGATATTCTTCTTTGTATCTAGTTATTACTTCTTTTAAATCTTCTTCAGTTAAATCAGTATCGTATTTAACTTTTTTTTCTTGTTTTATTTTATCAAATAAGCCTTCAAAAGACTCTTTAGGAAATCCCATAACTACATCAGCATACATTTGAATAAATCTTCTATAGCTATCATAAGAAAATCTTTTATTAGAAAAAAAGTCACATACTTCATCATTCATTCCTAAATTCAAAACTGTATCCATCATTCCAGGCATACTACTTCTTGCTCCGCTTCTAACCGATAAAAGAAGTGGATTTTTAGAATCGCCAAAAATTTTACCAGTTGTTTTTTCTAATTCTTCGAGTTTTTCATAAATTTCATCTAATATTTCATCACTAATCGAACCATTATTATTATAATAATCTATACAAGCATCAGTTGAAACAATAAATCCATAAGGCACAGGTAAACCCAAATTTGTCATTTCACAAAGATTTGCTCCTTTTCCTCCAAGAGTATTTCTCATATCTTTATTACCTTCATTAAAACTATAAACGTATTTCATAAAAATTCCTCCCTTAAAATATTTTTTTTCTTACCATTTTTTGTTCTTTTGCTTTATTGTAATAATCTATATAACAATTACTACAAACAGGAATATAGGTAACATTTAAAAAGCCATCAATTGCAACTTCATCCCCATCAAATGTTGGAACACCATCAACAAGTCTTAAATTAGCATTAGCTTTTTTGCCACATCTACATAAGGTAGTAATTTCTTCAATCTTATCAGCAAGTTCAAAAAGTCTAATAGCACCAGGAAATCCCTCTAATCTAAAATTGGTTCTAAGCCCATAGCAAAATACATCAATATCTAAATTTTTTGTTATAAGCCATAAATCATCAATTTGCTCTTTACTTAAAAACTGGGATTCATCTACTAAAATAACTGTAGGATGATTTTGTTTTATTACATCACTTAAAAGTTCATTCTGTTTTAATAAATAATCAACATGTCTTGATACTCCTACTCTTGATACAATAAAATCATTCCCTTTTGTATCACAAAAAGGTTTTACAATTAATACTTTATAGCCATTTTCTTCATAGTTATGAGCAGTCCTTAAAATTTCCATAGTTTTGCCTGAATTCATCGCTCCATACTTAAAATATAACTTCATAATTATTACCTCATGTATTATTTTATCAAAAATACTAGAAAGATACTAGAAAAATATCCTATTTTATTGTAAAATTTATCTTGAGGTGAAAATTATATGAATAAATTATTAAAAAAATATTATGATAACATTAAAGATAACTATGATGTTACTAAAAACACTATATTACTTGAAGGAATTTTACTTATTGTAACGACACTTCTTGCTCTTATTTTTGAAAGAAGTAAACCTGCAACTTTAACAGTTCTATATCTTTTGCCAATATCATTAATTATTTTATCAATTAGTTGCTTATATTACGCTAGCAAAACTAAAAAATTAGAAATGAAATATTATATCATGCCAATAATTGAAGCTATATTTTATTTGCTTATTATATTTAGTATTATTTTAAATAATGGTGGTAAATATGATTTTGTAACTATCTTAGGTATTATCACAATTATAAAAGAAGTATTTAATTTTTTAAGATATAAAGATCATTCTTTATTACAATTTGTAAATTATGTACTAATATGTATTGTTATAATTATTTGTATCATTTTAAGTGATTATATATTAAATAATTTATATTTATTCTTCATTTTATTCTATCTTTTGCTAGGCATTAAGAAAATTTTATTAGTTTTACTTCTAGAAAAAACTAATAAAAATTTACATTAGACACTTTTATTGTAAATTAAATAATATTTTTAATTTCATTTAAAAATATACTTGATTTTTTAAATTATTTAGGGTTATAATGAATTTGCAAGCAAGGAAACAACACCTTCTTGTATTTACAAAAATGTTATAAACTTAACATGCTTATTTATCCTTGAAGAAAGTTAGCTTAGTCTATTCCATAAGCTAACTTTTATTTTTTATAGTTTAATATATCAAAAAAAAGTTAAAAGCATACATTATTGTAGGAGGATTTTTATGAATAATAACTATAATAACTTTAATAATTTTTATCCCTACGGTAATTATATGAGAAATGTTCCTACAAATTATGCTACTTCATTTAGAGCGGTTCCAAATTATATGTATAATGCCCCTGCTTTAACAAGAAATACAGGTGGTTTATTGTCAAGATTATTCCCAAGTGCAGCTGGAAGTGCTGGTACAAGTGCTGCATCTGGCGTTGCTGCAACAAGTGGTTTTTCATTTTCTGGGCTTTTAAATGGTGCTTCTAAAACTTTAGGAGTAATAAATCAAGCTATTCCCGTTTTTTATCAAATAAAACCAATTTGGAATAATGCTAAAACTATGTTTAGAGTAGCAAAAGCAATGAACGAACCAGATTCTAGCAATTCAAGAATAGTAAAAGAAGTAAAAAATGATGTAAAAAATAATAAAACATCTAGTAATAACAATGAACCAACATTTTTCAACTAAAAAAATTAGATAATACTTTTAATATCTCTAATTCTTTTAGTTAGTTTTAATCTTTTTAAAAGATATTTTTTTGGCAAATTATTTTTTATTGTCATCAAAGTATCTTTTTTTTTGTTAAAATATTCATAATATAAACTATCACGTTTAAAATACTTGCCATAATTTATTTCTTTTTTAGTTAGTTTTTCATTACCTTTTACAAAACAAATTATTTCATAAATATATTTGTCTTTTACAAGTAATTCACTTTCTATTTTAAAGTTATTTTCCATCATAAAATTTCTTAAAATATCACTATCATTATTGGGACAAGTAATTATTTTTTGATTTTTTATTTTACCCAAATCTTTTTCTATAATGCTTTTTATTAAAATACCACCCATACCTGATATTACAATAATATCTATTTCATCATTTAAATGTTCTAG
>JAQXMG010000022.1 GCA_029012525.1 bacterium | reverse complement strand
GTATCATTTAATACTAATCACTTTAGTATTTATACTTTAGGATATAAAAGTGAAAATAATGATTTTATAGAAGAAAAAAACCCAGATACTTTTGATAGTGTTGGAAATAGTATAATTGTTAGTATTTTATCTTTTGTTAGTTTAGTAGGAACAATGATTTATTTATGTAGAAAAAATAAAAGAGCTTATTAAGCTCTTTTATTTTAGATTTAGATAACACTCCTAGGTTCATCTTCTTTATCTAAAATAAATTAAATCACAAATATGAATTATAAGTATCAATAGTGTGTTTATAGATGTTTATATATTATATTATCTTGTTTATTAGATTATAAAACCTCAGTTCAATATAGTCAACTGAGGTTTTATAAAATCTTTTTCTACTGTCTATGACAACTTTAAAGATATTATGAAATTTCTTTTTTATTTGTTTTAGTTGCTCTTGTTGTTCTTGGCTTTTTTACTGCTTGTTTTTCAGTAGATTTTTTAACTGTTTTTTTTGGTTTTGAAACTTTTTTTTCTGTTTCTTTTACTTCATTTAATTTAATTTCTTTTTCTATTTGTTTATTTTTATTATTAATAACAGAATCAATTATATATGTAAATAAAATAGTATAGATAATTACCATAAATATATTTACAATATATTGGCTTGTAAATCTTTGAATTAGTAAATCAAAGCTAATTGCTCCGACATAAGCTAAAAAAGTAAATACAAAACCATCAACTGTTGCAGCAATAACGCTTGAAATTAAGAACTTAAATCCTCTAAAACCATTGATGTAATAATATATTTCTAAATTAATAAATTGTGAAATATAAAATGCTGCGATACTTGAAAATACTAAACGATAGTCCATGTTAAATATTGCTTCTAAACCATCAATGCCACTTAAAACAGGAAGTGTACTAGATATTGTTATAAATAATACAGAAACAATTAAAGCAAATACAGCATAATGAAATAAAAGTATAGTTTCTTTTTTACCATATCTTTCTGCAAATAAAATTGCTAAAAAATAGGTCATTGGATAAATAATAAATGAAGCAGTAGGAGTCAAGTTTCCAATACTTACAGTTCTACAACTTAAAATAAGTGATGTTGTAAAACAAATAATGTAAACTATCATAACCAAAAAATAATAAAAATTCTTTTCCCTTTTCATATCCTTCCTCCTAGTATAAATTATAAAGTAAAAATTTATTAAAAACAAGTACAAATATAAAAATTTATGATAAAATATTTCCTAGGTGATGTTTATGGATTTAAATCATATTAGAAATTTTTCAATTATAGCCCATATAGATCATGGTAAATCAACTATTGCAGATCGTATTTTAGAAGAGACGAATGCTATACCAAAAAGGGAAATGAAGAACCAATTACTTGATTCTATGGAACTTGAAAGAGAAAGAGGAATAACAATTAAGCTTAATGCAGTAAGTTTAAATTATAAATATGATAATGAAGATTATTTACTTAATTTAATTGATACTCCAGGTCATGTTGATTTTACTTACGAAGTGTCAAGAAGTTTAAAAGCTTGTGAGGGAGCTATTTTAGTAGTTGATGCAACTCAAGGAATTGAAGCTCAAACTTTTGCTAATCTTTTTTTAGCTTTAGAAAATAATTTAACTATAATTCCTGTTATTAATAAAATAGATTTACCTAATGCTGAGGTTGATAGAGTAAAAAAAGAAATTGTAGATACTTTAGGTTTTAGTGAAGATGAAATTCTTCTTTGTAGTGCCAAATGTGGTATTGGAATAAAGGAATTAATTGAAGAAATAATAAAAAAAGTTCCTGCGCCAACTGCAAAAGAAGACAAACTTCAAGCCTTGATATTTGATTCTTATTTTGATTCATATAAAGGAGTAGTTTTATCAGTTAGGGTATTTAATGGGGAACTAAAAGTTGGAGATACAATAAAAATGATGCAGACAAACGCTTGTTATGAAGTTGTTGAACTTGGTATTCATACTCCAAAAGAAGTTGTTAAACAAAAGCTTGAAAAAGGTGAAGTTGGTTTTTTACAAGCATCAATCAAAAGTATTCAAGATGTAAGAGTAGGAGATACAATTACCTTAAAAGATGCTCCTTGTGATGCTCCACTTGAAGGATATAAAGAAATAAAACCTATGGTTTATTGTGGATTATATCCAATCGATGGTAAGAAATACCAAGATTTAAAAGAAGCTTTAGAAAAATTAAAACTTAGCGATGCTTCATTAAAATTTACACCAGAAACTTCAAAAGCTTTAGGATTTGGTTTTAGATGCGGTTTTCTAGGTTTATTACATCTTGATATTATAAAAGAAAGAATTGAAAGAGAATTTAAAATAGATATTATTGCAACAAGTCCAAGTGTTATTTATGAAGTTTTATTAACAAATGGAGATACTATTTACGTTGATAGTCCAAGTAATCTACCAAGTAAGGAACAGATAAAAGAAATAAAAGAACCATATATTAAGGCATCAATTTTTATGCCAAGTAATTACGTTGGCCCAGTTATGGAATTGTGTCAAAACAAAAGAGGAAATTATGTTGCAATTGAGTATCTTGATGATGTTAGAGTATCACTTATTTATGAACTTCCTTTGTCAGAAGTTGTATATGACTTTTTCAACAAATTAAAAAGTGCAACTAAAGGATACGCTTCATTTGATTATGATTATATTGAAAGTAAAAAAAGTGATTTAGTAAAACTTGATATTTTGTTAAATGGAGAAGTAGTTGACGCTTTAAGTATTATAGTTCATAAAGATTCTGCTTATGAAAGAGGTAGAATTATTTGTGAAAATCTAAAGAAAATTATTCCAAGACAGCTATTTGAAGTACCAATTCAAGCTGCGATAGGATCAAAAATAATTGCTAGAGAAACAGTTAAAGCAATGAGAAAAGATGTACTTGCTAAATGTTATGGTGGCGATGTATCAAGAAAAAGAAAACTTCTAGAAAAACAAAAAGAAGGAAAGAAAAAAATGAAAGTTATTGGTAGTGTAGAACTTCCAAGTGATGCTTTTCTTTCAATTTTAAAAGTTGATGATTATTAAAACTTATAGACAAAAATAATAAAAATGTGTTATGATAATCTCATAGAAAATAACATATTTTTTTGTGTTAAAAAAACGGAGGCAAAAAATATGCAAACAAAAATTAACTATGGTGGGTATGCTAAAAAACTAAGAAGATTCCTCTTAACCGATGTGAAAATAATAAATAAATATTTATTAATAACGATAATACTTGTAATACTATCATTTGTAGGACTAACTTCATATGCCTTATTTAGTTATGAAGTAGAGTCAAGCAGTAGTATAAAAATAGTTTATAGTGATTTAAAAGGTCCAGTATGTGTAATAGATGGACCAGATACTTCTGAAATAGGAGCAAATAGTAATGTAAATTATACTATGAATTGTATAGATAATTTTGGTGTAGTTGATACTACTTTAACAAGTGATAATTTTATTGTAACTGGTGATATAACGA
>JAQXMG010000021.1 GCA_029012525.1 bacterium | reverse complement strand
AACAATATTGTTAAAAACAAAATTAATATAAGATAATTTAAAATTTATTTATATTGCAACCTAAATTATTTCCCGGGAAATAATTGACGATTTTCTCCACTTTTTTGTATTAACAATACATTTTTTAGAACTTGTTATATTTTTGGTTAATTAATTTTATATGATTATAATATTAAATATTAACGATATTGTTAAAAACAAAATTAATATAAAATAATTTAAAATTTTTTTATAATTGCAACCTAAATTATTTCCCGGGAAATAATTGGCAATTTTCTTCGTTTTTTTGTATTAACAGAACATTTTTTAGAACTTGTTATATTTTTGGTTAAATAAAATAGAAATGTTCCACGTGGAACATTTCTATTTTCTAATATCATTAAAAAATTTTTTTAATAATTGCTCATAATTATTATCCAATTTAATTTGTTCGTAATCAATCAATTCATTTTTTTTATAATACTTTGAATCTAATAAATAATACACTTTTTTTATTCTAGACTCAACTATTGCTCCTTCACACATCATACAAGGTTTTAAAGTTGTATATAAAATACAATCATCCAACCTCCATGTTTTTAATTTTTTACAAGCTTTTTTTATTGCTAAAATTTCAGCATGATCTATAGATATCTTGCTTGTTTCTTTTTTATTATAAGCAATAGAAATAATTTTATTATCTTTTACAATTAATGCACTTATTGGTATGTTTCCTTTTTTTATTGCTTTACTACAAGCAAATAATAATTTATTAATATATTTTTCTTCCATAATTTACCTCAAAAAAAGTGCACACACAAAGAGGATATTAAGGCTGCTATCTTCCGATTCTGACCTGGTTCTAACATTTGTGTTGCACAATGTAAATCTTACATTATTGTTGTGGTTTTGTCAATTAAAATATAATAATAAACAATGTTCCACGTGGAACATTGTTACATATTTATAAATATTTTAATTTAAATAAATTAGATTATATGTAATTTATAAACAAATTATATTATAAATAAAAATTAATAACTATTATAATGTTCCACGTGGAACATTATAATAGTTTTATTTATGAAAATATAATTTTTTAATAAATAGCAATGTTCCACGTGGAACATTGCTATTATTTTTATTCATTAGTTTCTTCTGTTTCTTCTTGTTCTTTAGCAGTTAATGTAACCGTTGTAACAATTTGATTATCTTTTAATGATATTAATCTAACACCTTGAGTATTTCTCTTTAAAGTCGATATTTTATCAACATCTAACCTTATTACTATGCCATTATTTGTTGTTATGATTGCATCTTCATCTCCATTTGTTGATTTAAATGCTATAATATAACCATTTTTATCAGTTATATTTAATCCTTTAACACCTTTACTGCCTCTATGAGTTAAACGATATTCTTCAACATTTGTCTTTTTACCATATCCTTTTTCAGTAACAATTAGTATCTTTTGATCGTTATTAACAATTTCTGCTCCAATTACTTTTTCATCTGATTTTATATCAATACCTTTAACTCCCGAAGCAGATCTACCCATTAAACGAACTTCATTTTCATTAAATCTTACCATTCTTCCAGTATTTGATGCCATAATTACTTCATTATTGCCATTTGTTTTTCTAACACTTATTAATTCGTCATTATCTTTTAAAGAAATAGCAAGTTTTCCAGTTTTTCTTATAAGTTCAAATTCATCAATTACAGTTCTTTTAACTAATCCATTTTTTGTAAAGAATATCAAACTATGTGGTCTATCTTCAATTGTTTCAGAATATGAAACAATTGAATTAATAGTTTCATTTTTTTCTAAAGACAATAAATTTATTATTGGAATTCCTTTAGATTGCCTACTAAATTCTGGTATTTCATAACCTTTAATACGATAAACCTTACCTAAATTACTAAAAAATAATAAATAATCATGAGAATCACAGGTAACTAAATGTTCAACATAGTCTTCCTCATTAGTAGTCATTCCTTTAATACCAACACCACCCCTATTTTGAGATTTATAAGTATTTACTAATAATCTTTTAATATATCCTTTACTTGTTAATGAAATCATTATTTTTTCATTAGGAATTAATGATTCATCTTCAATATAATCAATTGCAGTCATATCAATATTGGTACGACGTTCATCTGCATATTTTTCTTTTATTTCAAGTAATTCATTTTTTATAATTTCTAATACTTTAGCGTCACTTGCTAAAATAGAATTTAATTCTTCAATTAATTTTAATAACTCTTGTAATTCATTTTCTATTTTATCTCTTTCTAATCCAGTCAAACGTCGCAATTTCATTTCTAATATAGCGTCAGATTGTAAATCAGTTAAACCAAATTTTGACATCAACCCAGCTTTAGCATCTTCATCAGATTTAGATTCTCTAATTAATTTTATTACTTCATCAATATGATCTAAAGCTATTTTTAATCCCTCTAAAATATGTACTCTAGCTTGAGCTTTATTTAAATCAAATTTTGTTCTTCTAATAATAATTTCTCTTTGAAAATCAATATATTTTGATATTATATCTTTTAATCCTAATGTTTTTGGTACTCCTTGATCCAACATTAAAAATATAATTCCATAAGTTGTTTGAAATGCTGTATGTTTATATAATTTATTTAATATAACTTGAGGATTAGCATCTTTCTTTAAACTAATGGTTATTTTTATGCCGTCTTTTAAATCAGAATGATAATCAGTTATACCATCTATTGTTTTATTATGAACAAGCTCAGCAACTTTATTTTTTAATTCCATAGTATTAATACCATAAGGAACTTCGTTTATTACAATATAATGTTTACCATTTTTTTCCTCTATTGTTGCTTTACTTCTTATTGTTATACTACCTCTACCTGTTTCATAAGCTTTTTTAATTCCACTATTTCCTAAAATTGTTGCTCCTGTTGGAAAATCTGGTCCTTTAATAAATTTCATAAGTCCATTTACATCAATATCTGGATTATCAATATAAGCAACACATCCATCAATTACTTCTCCCAAATTATGTGGTGGAATATTTGTTGCCATACCAACAGCAATTCCCATTGTTCCATTAACTAAAATATTAGGAAACCTTGATGGTAATACTTTTGGTTCTTGTTCAGATTCATCAAAGTTTGGCTCAAAATCAACAGTATCTTTGTTAATATTTCTTAAAAGTTCAAGTGATATCTTAGAAAGTCTTGATTCAGTATAACGCATTGCTGCTGCTCCATATCCTTCAATATTACCAAAGTTACCATGACCATCAACTAACATATAACGATAAGAAAAATCTTGAGCCATTCTAACCATAGCTTCATAAATTGAACTATCACCATGAGGATGATATTTACCCATAACATCTCCGACTATTCTAGCACTTTTTTTATGTGGTTTATCAGGAGTATAACCAGATTCATACATAGAATATAAAATTCTTCTGTGAACTGGTTTTAATCCATCTCTTAAATCAGGAAGTGCACGAGCTACAATAACACTCATTGAATAATCTAAGAAAGAGTCTTTTACTTCTTTTACTATATTATTTTTTTCTAAATTATCCATATATACCTCCTACACATCTAAATTGCAAACATATGTTGCATTTTTTTCTATAAATTCCCTTCTAGGTTCGACATCTTCACCCATAAGTTTATTAAATATATCATCAGCTTCAATTGCATCTTCAACAGTTATTTGTCTTAATGTTCTTTTTTCAATATCCATAGTTGTTTCATTAAGTTCTTCCGCATCCATTTCTCCTAAACCTTTCATACGCATAATATCGTATTTTGTATTTGGAGAAAGTGTTTTTAGATATTCATCTCTTTCATTCTCATCAAGAACATATTTAATAGTTTTACCATGTTTTATAACATATAAAGGTGGTTGAGCAGCATAAACATGTCCTGCTTCAACAATAGGTCTAAAGAATCTATAGAATAATGTTAATAATAAAACTCTAATATGAGATCCATCAACATCGGCATCGGTCATGATTATTATCTTGTCATATCTTAATTTCGATAAATCAAATTCTTCACCAATTCCTGTACCAAAAGCAGTAATAATTGTTCTTATTTCTTCGTTTGCTAAAGCTCTATCAAGTCTTGCCTTTTCAACATTTAAAATCTTACCTCTTAAAGGAAGAATAGCTTGAGTCATAGAATTTCTTCCCTTTATTGCACTACCTCCGGCAGAATCCCCTTCGACTAAGAATATTTCACATTCTTTTGAATCCTTACTTTTACAATCAGATAACTTTCCATAGAAATTAGTAACATCTAAATCGCCTTTTCTTCTAGTCATTTCACGAGCTCTTTTAGCAGCAACTCTTGCATGACCTGCAGTTATTGCTTTTTCAATAATAATCTTAGCTTCATTAGGATTTTCCATTAAAAATCTTTCTAATCCTTCACCAAAAATTTTACTTGCTATTGCTCTTACCTCAATATTTCCAAGTTTTGTTTTAGTTTGACCTTCAAACTGAGGATTAGGATGTTTACATGATACAATCATTGTTAATCCTTCTTTAACATCATCTGCAAGTAAACTATCGTCTTTTTCTTTTAAAAATCCATTAGCAGTAGCATATTTATTTAAAATTCTTGTAAGAGCTAGTCTTACACCATCTTCATGAGTACCCCCCTCAGGTGTTGTTATATTGTTAACAAATGAATAAATGCATGAATTATATGAAGAATTATACTGCATAGCAACTTCAATTGAAATATTATTATCAACACCAGATACATCAACTATTGTTTCATGAATAGGTTCTTTATTTTCATTGATCATTTTAACGTATTCTCTGATGCCACCTTCATACATAAATTCTTCTTTTTTATTATCTTCTCTTTCATCTATTAAAATAAGTCTTAATCCCTTATTTAAGAATGCAAGTTCTCTTATTCTTTTCTTTAAAGTTTCATAATCAAATATTGTAGTTTCTTCAAATACCTCTGGATCTGGTTTAAATCTTACAGTTGTTCCAGTTTTATTTGGATCACAACTATCTATTATTTTTAATTGTTCCTCTGGATGACCACCATTTTTAAATCTTTGATAATAAACATTACCATTTTTATATACTTTAACCTCTAACCATAAAGATAAAGCATTAACTACACTTGCTCCAACACCATGAAGTCCTCCAGATACCTTATATCCCCCACCACCAAATTTACCACCAGCATGAAGCACTGTATAAACTGTCTCAACTGTTGATTTTCCTGTTTTTGGATGAATATCAACTGGTATTCCTCTACCGTTATCTTTAACTGTTATAATATTATTTTTTTCAATAACAACTTCGATAGTATTACAATATCCTGCTAAAGCTTCATCTATCGCATTATCAACAATTTCCCATACCAAATGATGTAATCCTCTACTTCCAGTTGTACCAATATACATACCAGGTCTTTTTCTTACAGCTTCTAAGCCTTCAAGTACTTGAATTGCTGATGAATCATATACTTGTTCTTTTTCTTCCATAACTACTCTCCTATCTATTTATTTTTCCATTTTTTATTTTAAAAACACTAGCTTTATCAATAATTTTATCACTAATATTTTTAATATCTGTTGTTGTTATAATAAATTGAATATTTGATTTTATAAATTTAATTAAATTATTTCTTTTTTCAATATCTAATTCACTAAAAATATCATCAAGTAACACAACCGGTTAACTATGATTAATCTCTTTAAAAAGATTTATTTCTGCTAATTTAAACGAAAGTATTGCAATCCTTTGCTGTCCTTGTGAACCATATAATTTAAGATTTAAATCATCTAAATAAAAAGATAAATCATCTCTATGAGGACCAAAAAGAGTCATTTTTTTATTTAATTCATTATAAAAATTATCATTATATAGTTTTTTTATTTCATCTTTAGTTGTTTCTTTAATACTTTTTTCATATATAACTTTTAAACCATCACTTTTCATTATTTTTTTATAGATATTTTCAATTGAAGCATTAATATTTTCAAGATATTTTTCTCTATAATCCATAATAACAATTGCTCTTTCAATAAGTTTATCAGTTATAATATTAAGATAAGTCCTATCAATATTTTTTAAATCTTTTTTCAAATATTCATTTCTTATTTTTAAAAGTTTATTATACTCATTTAAAACTCTCATATAATTAGAAAATAATTGACATAATTCAATATTTAAAAGATTTCTTCTAACATTTGGAGATTTTTTAATAATATCCAAATCTTCTGGCGTAAACATAATGACATTTAAATTTGAAATATAATTAGATATTTTTTTTTCTTCAGTATTATTTACTTTTAATTTCTTATCAGTTTTTGTTAGAATAATTTCTAATTTTTTATTAATATTTCCTTTTTTTATCATTCCAGATATTTTAGAAATCTCACAATCTTTTCTAATTAAATTATCCTCTTCTAAACTTTTAGATGCTTTCGTAAGTGCTAAAACATAAATGCTTTCTAAAATACTAGTTTTTCCTTGAGCATTATTACCTATAAAAATATTAATATTTTTATTTAAACTTAGCTCTAAGTCTTCAATATTTCTAAAGTTTTTTATACAAATTTTAGTAAGTATCATGTTTTTTTAATTAAAAAATGCTCCATTTTGCTTCAACTCCCCTAAACTAGTACTCCACTACTTACATAATAATTATACCACAAAATAAGTCAAAAAAAGCAATAAACTTTAATTTATTGAACACTTTTTAATATTTTTCTATTTTTAGAGATTGTCCCTAAAAGATTAGATCTCATAATTTGATTTGAAATTGTCAAATATGGGACATTAACCTCAATTCTTTTGTTATTTTTAAAATAAATAATAGTTTTATTTTTTTTTTGATTCATATTTTAATATGTTATTTAATGACACCCAAATATTATTTTTTAAAAATGGCGACATTGTTGGAAAAAAGATAATATTAGATGATTCTTCAATAATTATTGGAGGTTTATATATAGAACCAAGCATACTTTTTGATCCCTCTAATCTACCCTTAAAACTACTACCAAAATAATTACAACTAGTTTCCAAAACTTCTATTATTGATTTTTTGATAATATAATTGTTATTTACTTCAATAACTTTTGTTATATTTTTACTAATTGGTAAAAGTGCCAAAGTTTCACTATTAATTTCATATTCCATAAAAATTCCCCCTAAAAAAAATATATTATGAAAATCATAATATATTAAGCTGTCGAATCTTGTCTAATTATCATTATTTTTACCAAAAATTCTAATTAAATCTAAAAATATATTAATAAAATCTAAATAAACTTGAAAAGCACCATATATTGCTCCTTTTTCTTCATCTAACATATAACTAGCATTTGGAATAACTTTATTAACATCATATACGACATATAAAACAAATACTAGTATTCCTACTATTGATATAATTAAATCAAGAGTTGTATTTCCTAAAAAAATATTAATTATACTTGCAACTATTATACCAAGCAAAGCTACAAATAAATACATTCCCCAATTAGATAAATCATTTTTAGTAAAATATCCATATAAAGCAAATACAGCTAAAATTATTGATGTTAATAAAAATACAAGTAATATTGAATTAAGTGAATAAGCTAGAAAAATAACAGACAAAGTAAAACCAGTTAATATTGAGTAAAGAAAATAACAAAAATATGCTAAATACTTATTCATTTTTTTAATAAGTAAACTAAAAACTATAACAACAGCAAGTTCTAAAATAACTAGAATATAAAAATATCCTCCACCCATAACTTTAATAACTAAACTTGGATTAAGTGATAGAAAGTAACCTGTTAAAAATGAAACAAATACTCCTAAAAAGAGTAATCCAAAAACTCTTGTATAAATATTATTTTTCATAAATCTTCCTTTCTTTTAAATATATAGACAATTATAATACTTATTTATACTTTTTTCAAATTAAAAAAATAAGAACCATGTTCCTATTTTATAAATTTTCTTTTGTTTTATTATGTTCAATTACTTTCCATTTTAAATCTTTAGTTAGTAAAGCTTCTATAGCACAAGGAATATAAGCAAGTAATAAAAGTGGATGTAAAAATATTGTCTTAAGTTTTATACTCCAAGTTAGATTAAATCTTTCTTCTTCCTTATATAAAAGCCAAACTGTAAATAAAATTAAAATAAAGTATAAAAATATAAATAAAATCAGTACTCTAACTATTATTATTAGTGGATTAGTTCCAGAAACCATCTTTATTATTTGATCAATAACCAATAAAACAGTTCCTACAATTATAAATATTAAATCCCATACACCTATTAAAGTATTGTAAATAGAACCATAATTAGGATTATTAAATCTAAGATATTTTAATAAATTTTTTAAATATTTTTTTCTTGCTTCAAAATAACCTTTTATCCATCTAACTCTTTGCGTTTTATACTGATTATAACTAGTAGGTTGTTCATCATAATAAATAGCATCTGTATTATAATAAGTAGTTAAATTATTAACAACACCATACAAAGAAAGTTCATAATCTTCTGTTAAAGTATGAAATGGATATGTTTTCCATTTTTTAATCCAATTTCCTCTTATATAAAATCCTGTACCAGATACAGTGGAATTAACACTTTTTTCAGTTTTATTTTGATTTCCTATAGTATTTATTATCGTAAAAATCAAACTAGAACAAGCTGCTACTGCATTTTCATTACCATTTTTGCTGTTTCTATACCCAATTCCAATATCATAACCTTCATCATAGGTTTTAGTCATTTCTTTTAAATAATTTTTATCTAAAACATTATCAGCATCAAAAATAAAATATGCTCCATAATTTTTATTATTTATTAATATTTCATCTATTGCTTCCATTAAAGCATAACCTTTTCTTTTCTTATCAAGTTCTTTTCTAATTATAACACTAACACCATATTTTTTTGCTATTTTTATTGTTGGATCATCCTGTTTTTCAACAATTACATAAACATCACTCATATTTATTTTTTGTGTTTGATTTTTAATACTTATAAATAAATCTTCAATCACTTTAGACTCATCACGAGCTGGAATCAAAATACAAAAATCATGATTTTGATTTTTATATTTTTTAGGAAAATTACGATTATTTTTTTGAGCAATTATCTTTGAAAAAAAAAGTAGCAAACCAATTATTAAAAATATTATTGCAATTTGTAAGATCATTTTTCAACCTCTGGTATTACCATATTTGGAAAAGCTTTTTGTAATCTTTCATTGGTATAAACCTTATCATAAAATTCACCAATAAATGTTAATGGAGGATAATTGTTTCTCCTTAAATGTTGTCTTATTAAAGCTGTCCAAGAAATAAGCATATCAATTGTTAAGAAAACTATAAAAAAAGTTAAAATAATTTTACCTGGCTCATAAGGTATTTTTTCAATTAAATTACTAATTGGAGGATAAATATACCTGACAAATACTAAACAAAATAATCCCCAAAGAAACATAATTGGAATAGTAGTTCTACCATTTATATCCAAAAAATAATTTGAATAATCCCAAGATATTGTACCTACAAAAGTTTCTTGAAGAAATCCTACAATGTATTCACAAGCTCCTCCTAAAAAAGAACCATACAATAAGATCTGATACCATTTATAATTTCTATCTGCTAGAAAATAAGTCATAATTACAGCACCAAATCCATATATAGGACTAAAAGGACCATATATAACACCGCGTCTTACTTCCCAAAAAATCGAACCATCCTGAATATAATGTCTTACTAAATTTAATATCATTTCATAATAATTACCAAATAAACATCCTATTATAAATATTATAAATAGCTTATCAAAACAAATACCCTTTGCAAAGATTTTTTTATCGCTATCTTTTTCTTTCATACTACTTCATTCCCTTCAAAATTGCTTCGTATAATATTTTAAGCAAATTTGATGTTATGTATAATCTGATAAAATATATTATTACAAAGCATAAAGAATGATATGTCTATTAAACATATCTCTATAATAAATTATATTCTATCAGAAAACTTATTATTTTTCTATAGATTTTAACAAATTTGTTAATAAGTTCTAATTGGTAAAATAAGTCCTATTAAATCTTCATTTGTAGATTCTTTTAATAAAATTGGTTTTACTTCTCCGACAAAACTTAATACAACATCATTTGTATTAATTGTTCTTAAAGCTTCCATCATATATCTACTTGAAAAAGAAATTTTAAATTTTTCATCACAATCTACATTCATTTTTTCTTCTACTTTACCTATTTCTAAAGACATAGAAGTTATTTTTAACATTTTATTGTTAATTTCTAAAGTAATAACATTATTGTCTCTATCATTATTTAAAATACTTGCTCTATCTACCATATTATAAAAATCTCTTTTATTAACTTTTAAATCAAATAATGTTTCTTTTGGAATTAAATTAGTTGTATTTGGATAAGTTCCATTAATTAATCTTGATTGAAACAAAATATTAGAAAATCTACAAATAATTTTATTGTTAAAAATATGTAATTCAATATTTTCATCAACAGTTTCTGTTAATAACTTATATAATTCACTTAAATTTTTACTTGGAATTATTATGTTAATATCGTTTTCTAATTTTTTTTCTAATTGAACTTTTTTTAAAGCTAAACGATATGAATCTGTCGCACTACACTCTAAAATATTTCCCTCAGTTTTTAGATTAAGTCCTGTTAAAACAACTCTTGCTTCATCTGTGCTTGAAGCATAATTTGTTTGATTTATAATTTCTTTAAACTTATTAACATTTATTGTTATAAAGTCAGTTGTAAGTTCTAAATCAATTGGAGGATATTCACTAACGGAAATTCCATTTAAATTAAATTCACTATTTTCAGTATATATTAATACCTTAGAATCGTCCAATTTTTCAATATTAACAAAATCATCATCTAATTTTCTTATTATATCTAATATATATTTTCCTTTAATTACAATACTTCCAGAATCAATTATTTCTAAATCATCTGATTTTTCAATAAATGTTTTAATTGTAATATCGTTATCTGATGCAGTAAGTTCTAATTTTTCTTTTGTTAAATTAAATTTTATTCCTGATAATATTGGAATAATATTTTTTGATGATAATGCTTTAGATACATCATTTAATGCATCTAATAAAATGTTTTTCTTAATTTTAAATTTCATATAATTTCCTTCTTTCTTTTTTTATTTATTTATAATTTTTATTATTATAGCTGTTAATATTGTTAATAACTTTTTAAAACCTTATAATTTAAGTAATTTAATAAATATTTATTGTTAATTGTTATTAACATTTTTAACAAATTATCTTAATTCTTTTTCAATAGCAGTTATTGCTTCTTGTAATTCTTTGTTATTTTTTAATTCTCTTTCAATTTTATTACAAGAGTGCATTACAGTTGCATGATTTTTACCACCAAATTCAATACCAATTCGTTCAAATGGTTCATCAGTTAATTTTCTACATAAATACATTGCAACTTGTCTTGGTATAGCTATATTTGGAGGCCTTTTTTTTGATTTTATATCTTCAAATGAGATTTTATAGAAGTTAGCAACACTTTTTTGAATTCTTCTAATATTATTTTGATCAGTAACAGGTTTTTTGGTAAAATCTTTTAAAGCTTCCATAGCAAATTCTACATTTGGATTAGTTTCACCCATAATGCATGAATAAGCCACAAGTCTTGTCAAAGATCCTTCAAGTTGTCTTATATCATTCCCTACATTACTTGCAATATAATTAATTATATCATCATCAAGAGCAATTTTTTCACCTTTTAATTTTTTCTTTAAAATTGCAACCTTTAACTCATAATCTGGTGGAGATATATCAACTTGTAATCCCCAACAAAATCTTGTTCTAAGTCTATCTTCTAGAGCTTTTAAATCTTCTGGAGATCTATCACTTGAAACAATAATTTGTTTACTATTATTATGAAGATTGTTAAAAGTGTGGAAAAATTCTTGTTGGGAGGCTGATGCTCCTCCAAGAAATTGAATGTCATCAATTATTAAAACGTCAATGTTACGATATTTTTCTTTAAAAATTTCCATATAATCAAGATTATCATTATTGTTTTTTCTAGATAATCCCATAAAATCTTCTAAAAATTGATCACATGTTACATATAAAACCTTTTTATGTTGTTTTTCTTCAATATAATTACCTATAGCATGCATAAGATGCGTTTTACCAAGACCACTATTACCATATATAAATAAAGGATTATACATAGTACCAGGATTTTCAGCAACCGCTAATGCAGCAGCTTGAGCAAATTTATTTGATTCACCAACAACAAAGTTAGAAAAGGTATAACTCTTATTTAAATTAGATTTAAAATTAATATGCGATTCTGTTTCATATAAATTATCATTTTTTTCTTCTTTTATCTCTAATTCTTCTTTTATAATTGAATCTAAATTATCTTTTAAAATAAAACTAACATCTTTAATAGAGTTATTAACAAATTTGTTAATATTTTCTAAAATTAAATCTTTATAAATTTTTTCAATATGTTCTTTATATAATATATAAGGCACAACAAGTCTTAATTTTTCGTCTTTAATATCTAAAAATTCAATCGGAGAAAACCAGGTATTAAATGGTAATGGATCAAGAATATTCTTGATATTATCTAATGTTTTTAACCAAATAGTTTTATCATTCATTAAATACCACTTCCCCTGCTAATATTTTTTTCAAAACCTAAGTTAATTGTAATACAAATTGTTAAAAAATTAAATACAAAATTTTTATTAACAAGCTTTTTAACAAAGTTATTAACCACTTTTTTCTTTTGTTTATATATTGTAAATTAGTTTTTAACAAATTTCAACAAAAAAGTTATTAATATTTTTAACAACTGTTACTTTTGTTAATGTTAAAATTGTTAATTTTGTTAAAAAGTTTTAAATATCCTTATAAAATAAGATAAAAAGTGAGTTAGTTATTAACAATATATTGTTAATTTGTTTGTTAATATTAAAAATATATTTTTTAATTATGTTAATAAATTTTATAAAAAAAAAGAAATTAACAAAAAAAGTTGACAACTACCATATTAATTCATTATAATAATAACGAATTAGTTTGGAGGTGCAAGATGAAAAAAGGAACTTTTCAACCAAATAATCGTAGAAAGAATAAAAAACATGGATTCTTTTCACGTATGAAATCAGGCATTGTTAATAGAAGAAGATCTAAAGGTAGAAAACAATTATCAAAATAGTATCCGCTTTTTTTTAAAGTGGATTTTTGATATTTTGGAGGTATTTATGAAAAAGCAAAATATAGTAAAAGAAAGTAGAGATTTTTCACGTATTATAAGTAAAAAAAATGGTGTTGTTAATAACCATTTTATAATAAATACTGAGTTAAATAATGATAATATAGTAAAATTTGGAATTACTTTTAAACATAATTTATGTAATGCTGTTTCAAGAAATAAATTAAAAAGACAAGTAAAATCTATTTTAGATAATAACAAAAATATATATGAAAAAAATAAAAATTATATTATAATAATTAGAGAGGGTGCTCTTTCACTAAATTATTTAGAAAAAGAAAAAGAACTTGTATCCTTATTTAATAGATTAAAGGAGAAACAAAATGAAGAAAATAAGTAAATATTTAATATTATTATTTTTAGTACTTACTTTATCAGGATGTACTAAAGTATTAAAAGATGAAAATAAAAAGGCAGTAGTTAATCCTACAACTGGTCAAAGTATAACTGAAAATGTTTTATGTCGACCAACAGATTCAGAAACAATTAAGTTGTATGAAGAAAATGGCAAAGATTTAACAAATTTACCAGAATGTAGTCAAATGAAAATAACTGGAGAATATGAAAGTATTTGGAATAGTTTTTTTGTTAGACCACTAGCATGGGTAATAATTAAAGTTGGAGAGCTTGTAAATTCAAGTGGACTTGCTATTATTTTAATTACTTTGGCAATAAGACTTATTTTATATCCAATTACTCAAAAAACTGCAATGCAATCAGAAAACATCAAAAAAGCTCAACCAGAAATAGATAGAATTGAAAAGAAATATAAAGATAAAACAGATCAAGAATCTATGGCAAGAAAAGGTCAAGAAATGATGCTTATTTATAAAAAATATGATATTAATCCTTTATCTGGATGTTTCTTTGCTTTATTTCAAATTCCTTTATTATTTGCCTTTTTAGAAGCTATAAATAGAGTTCCTGCGATATTTGAAGGAAAGTTTCTTGGCTTTGAAATGGGACTTACACCACTTGTAGCAATGAAAAATGGTAACTTTATTTATCTTATTTTAGTAGTTTTAATTATTGCTACAACTTATTATTCATTCAAAATGAATAAAACAACAACAACTCCTGAAATGCAAAAACAAAATAATATGATGATGTGGTTTATGGTTATATTTATTGGATTTATGTCATTCCAACTATCATCTGCAATTGCAATATACTGGATTGTATCATCAGCATTTACAATTTTCCAAAATATAATTACAGATAAAGTATTAAGCCATAAGAAAAATTAGTAATAAAGAGGTATAATTATGAAAAAAGAAGTTTTTTGTGGAAAAACAATTGAAGAAGCGAAGGAAAATGCTTTAAATAAATTAAATCTCCTTGAAGATGAGGTAATATTTAAAGAAATAAAAGAATCAAAATCACTTTTTAATAAAAAATGTGAAGTTGAAGTAATTAAAAAAGAAGATATAACTGCTATAACAAAAGAATTTATTATTAATATTGTAAAATTAATGGGACTTAATCCTAAAATAGAACATAAAGTTCGTGATGGAATTTTATATTTTAATGTAATTGTTGAAAAGGCACCAGTTCTTATTGGCAGAAATGGTAAAACTATTGAAAGCTTACAAATTATAACTAATGATTATCTAAAACAGGAATTGGGTTTTCCTTATCGTATCTATATAGATATATGTGATTATAAAAAGCAAAAAGAAGTAAAATTTATACGTCTTGCAAAGCAAATAGCAAAAGATGTTGCAAGAACAGGTTGTGAAATTAAATTAGATCCCATGAATTCATATGAAAGAAGAATAATTCATAATGCACTTGCTAATAACAAAGAAGTTAGAACAGAATCTTTTGGAGAAGAACCAAATAGATATGTAGTAATAAAGCCAAGAGATTAATTGGCTTTTTTCTATAAAAAGGAGGTATAAATATGGATGATACAATTGCTGCTATAGCAACATCACTTTCTCCATCTGCTATATCAATTATTAGAGTAAGTGGTGTATCTGCTATAGAAATTGTTGATAAAATATTTTCTGGTAATTTAAAAAATAAAGAAAGTCATACCATAAGTTATGGTTATATTAAAGAAAATAATGAAATAATAGATGAAGTTTTAGTAACTATTATGAAAGCACCAAAAAGTTTTACAACTGAAGATGTTATTGAAATAAATTGTCATGGTGGTATTGCAACTACTAAAAAAGTTTTAGAACTAGTAATAAAAAATGGTGCAAGAATAGCTGAACCAGGTGAATTTACAAAACGAGCATTTTTAAATGGAAGAATTGATTTAACAAAAGCGGAAGCTGTCCAGGATTTAATTAATGTTAAAAGTGAAAATGCTAGAAAAATAGCAATGAATAATTTAACAGGAAAAACAAACAATACCATTAAAGAACTAAGACAAAAACTACGTGAAATAATATCAAATATTGAAGTAAATATAGATTATCCAGAATATTTAGATATTGAAGAAATGACTAAAGAAAAAATAGAATCTAATATAGATTATATTGAAAAAACATTAGAAAAAATAATTAATAATAGTAATAATTCTAAAATAATAAAAAATGGTATTAACGTTGCTATAGTAGGACGTCCTAATGTTGGAAAAAGTAGTATTTTAAATAGATTATTACAAGAAGAAAAAGCAATAGTAACAAATGTTGCGGGAACAACTCGTGATATAGTGGAAGGATCATGTACTATTGATGGAATATTACTTAATTTTATTGATACTGCAGGAATAAGAAAAACAAAAGATATCGTTGAACAAATTGGTGTTAATAAGTCACTTGATACTATAGAAAAATCTGATTTAGTTATCGTTGTATTAAATAATAATGAAAAATTACAACAAGAAGATATAGATTTATTAGAAAAAACAAAGAATAAAAAAAGAATTGTTGTTGTAAATAAAGATGATTTAAATTCTAAAATAGATATCGATTTAGAGGTTATTTTTACTAATACTTTAACAGATGAAGGAATAGATTCTTTAATAAATAAAATAAAAGAATTATTTAATTTAGATATGCTAGATGTAAATGATTTTAGCTATGTATCAAGTATGGAACAAATAAAAAAACTAGAAGAAGCAAAAACTAGTTTAGAGTCAATAAAAAAAGCTTTAAAAGACGACTTACCTATTGATATGATAGAAATTGATATTAAAAATATTTGGACTATTTTAGGTGAAATAATTGGCGAAACATATACAGAAGAATTGCTTGATAACTTATTTAAAGACTTTTGTGTTGGAAAATAAATAATAAAAAGATTATAATTAAAATAACTAAATCATAATCTTTTTATTTGTCTTTTAATATCATTTTTTACAGATTCAAATATATCAGTTTTTTGTTTTGTTATTTTTTTCCCATTTAAATAACATCCTATCCAAGCATCGTTAATTAATTTATTAAAAAGAACAAGTTTATGAAGACTAATTTTACTTTTATTATTTATATAGTCATCAATTATTAGTTTGTATTCATATGGATTAAATTCAATATTTATTTTAGTATTTAATAAAGAACATTTATAAAAATCTACAGGAGCTCCTGAAATACTATCAATACCATTAATTGAATAATTAGATAAGTCAATATTTGATAGATTACTACAAGATGCAGAAAAAATTCTATTTGGAATACTTAAATTTGTATCAGAAAGATCAGAATTACATGCATATAAAATTCTAAATTTTGTAAAATCCTGATTTTGTAAATTTAATCCTTTAAAATTACAATTCATTAAATAAATTTTATTACAATTTTTTGCTTCAAAAGATTTTGTTAAATCAATAACAGCATTTGTATAACTATAATTTATGGTATAATTCTTATTATTTTCTTTAATAATCATTATTTTTATGTTAAAGTCATCATCACATTCAATTTCTTCTAATCTTATATTAGAATCACTAAATACTTGCCAAGATACGTCTGTAAAATCTACTTCACTTAAATCTATTTTTCTTAAAAATTCTCCAGACCAAACAGGAATTTTCATTTTCAAATTTTTTTCTTGATTAACAACTATTTCATCAAATAATAAAAATTCAAGAATATCCTTATTTAAATGAATTTGTTGTCCATCAGGAATATTTTTTAAATTATCTTTAATTATTGTTCTTAATTCATCTTTTGACTCTTTACTCAAATTCATTTTTTACCTCCACTACAACAATAATTATAACATAAAATTCTTATCTTTAATATTTTTTCTTGAAAAAAAAGTTATATAGTTATATAATACGATAAGAAAAAAAGAAGGGATTTATATGAAATATGAAGTAATTGTTGTAGGTGGTGGTCATGCTGGATGTGAAGCATGTCTTGCAACATCTAGAATGGGACATAAAACACTTTTAATAACAGGTAATATAAAAAATATTGCAGATGCACCATGTAATCCATCAATCGGAGGTCCTGCTAAAGGAGTTATTGTTCGTGAAATAGATGCATTAGGTGGAGAAATGGCTAAAAATACAGATAAAAGTCATTTACAAATAAAAAAACTTAATACTAGAAAAGGTCCAGCTGTTCAAGCATTACGTGCTCAAATAGATAAAGTAATTTATCCTAAAAATATGTTAGAAACTTTACAAAAACAAAATAATTTAACTATTTTAGAGGGTATGGTTGAAGGTCTTTTAGTAGAAAATAATAAAGTTTGTGGAATAAAGTTAGAAAATGATGAAGAAATATTATCAGATGCAGTTATTTTAACAACAGGAACTTATTTAAAAGGAAGCATTTTAAGAGGAAGTAAAAAACATTCTGGCGGTCCTCATGGAGAAAGACCATCACTTCATTTAAGTGATAATTTAAAAGAATTAGGTTTTACAATTCAAAGATTAAAAACAGGAACACCTCCAAGAATATTAAAAGAATCAATTGATTATAGTAAAGCATTACCTCAACCTGGAGATAATGAAATAATAACTTTTTCTTTTGCTAATAAAGCATATTATAATATAGAAGATCAAGAAGATTGTTATTTAATATATACTACCCCTACAACTCATGAAATAATTAGAAATAATCTAGAAAAATCTAGTATGTATGGTGGTTATGTTGAAGGTATTGGACCAAGATATTGTCCATCTATTGAAGATAAAATTGTTCGTTTTGCAGATAAAGAACGTCATCAATTATTTTTAGAACCTGAAAGTAGATACTATGATGATATTTATTTACAAGGTTTTTCAACAAGTATGCCAGAAGATATTCAAGAATTTATGGTACATTCTTTGCCAGGATTAGAAAATGCTAAAATTCTAAAATATGCCTATGCTATAGAATATGATGCAATTGACCCTTTACAAATAAAAAGAAGCTTAGAAACAAAAATTGTTGAAAACTTATTTACCGCAGGACAAATAAATGGTACAAGTGGTTATGAAGAAGCTGCAGGACAAGGTCTTATCGCAGGAATTAATGCAGCATTAAAACTAGAAAATAAAGAACCATTAATTTTAAAAAGAAATGAAGCATATATTGGTGTTTTAATCGATGATTTAGTAACAAAAGGAACTAAAGAACCATATCGTATGCTTACATCACGTGCAGAATATAGACTTCTTTTAAGAAATGATAATGCAGATTTAAGATTATCTGAATATGGAAGAAATATTGGATTATTAAGTGATGAAGATTATAATAGATTTAAAGAAAAAATATCAAAAATAGAAAAATTAACTGAAGAATTAAAAAATACTTATATAACTCCTAAAAAAGAAATAAATGATCTTTTAGAAAGCTTAAATTCTACGACAATAAAGGATAGAATATCACTTTATGATTTATTAAAAAGACCAGAAATAAACTATTCTGATATTGAAAAATTTGTTATAGAAAAATATCCAAATGAAGTTATAGAACAAGTTTTAATATCAATTAAATATGAAGGATATATTAAAAAAGAAGAAAAACTTGCTAAAAAAATGTTAGAGTATGAAAATGTAAAAATACCAGCAGATTTTGATTTTTCAAAAGTTCATAATTTAGCAAGTGAAGCAAGACAAAAATTGGAAAAAGTACATCCTACTTCAATTGGTCAAGCAATGCGTATAAGTGGTGTTAATCCTGCTGATATATCAATTTTAATGATAGAATTAAAGCATGATAAAAGAGGAAGCTATGAATAAAGAAGAATTTATAAAAGAATTAGAAAAACTTAATATAAATATAACTTCTGATATGTTAAAAAAACTAGATATTTATTATAATTTACTAGTTTCATATAATAAAAATGTTAATTTAACATCAATAACTGAAGAAAAAGAAGTTTATTTAAAACACTTTTATGATTCACTAACTTTAATTAAAGCAATTGATTTAACAAAACCTTTAAAAGTATGTGATGTAGGAACAGGCGCAGGTTTTCCAGGGATTGTTTTAAAAATAGTATTCTCTACTCTATCTATTACTCTAGTAGATTCTCTTGAAAAAAGGGTTAAATTTTTAAATGATGTCATAGAAAAACTTGATTTAGAAGATATTTGTGCAGTTCATTCAAGAATTGAAGACTTAAAAAATATAGAAGAATACGATTTAGTAGTATCAAGAGCAGTATCAAAAACAAGCACTATTTTAGAACTTTCATCAAGGCTTCCAAAAGTTAATGGGTTTGTTATCTTAATGAAAGCAAATGTATCTGAAGAATTAAAAAATGCTAAAAATGCTATAGAAAAATTATCGTATAAATTAGAAAATGTTATTAATTTTAAACTACCTATTGAAGATTCTGAAAGAAATTTAGTAGTTTTAAAAAAAATAAATCATACTAAAAGTATCTATCCTAGACCATATTCAAAAATAAAAGTGAAGAGTTTGTAAAAAATTCTGAAGTTGTCAATAAAAAGTAGACAATTAAAAAGTATTATTGAAACCCTAGTTGAGTTCTATATTCAATTGGGGTTTTATAATTTAGTGCATAACTTGGTCTTAAATAATTATGGTCATATATTATC
>JAQXMG010000020.1 GCA_029012525.1 bacterium | reverse complement strand
GATATAATGGATGGAAAGTTTGTACCTAATACATTTATTACTAAAGAAGAATTACCAAAAGTAATTGAATCATGTAATAAAAAACTAGATATTCATTTAATGGTAGAAAATCCTATAGAATATATTAATCTTTGTAAAAATTATGATATTAGTTATATAACTATACATTATGAACTAGATAATTTTTTAGATTTAGTAAATTATATAAAAAAATTAGGATTTAAAGTAGGAGCTGCTATAAAACCAGAAACTAATATTGAAAAAGTCTATAACTATTTAGATTTACTTGATTATGTTCTTATTATGAGTGTAAACCCTGGATATTCAGGGCAAAAGTTTATAGATACTAGCAAAGAAAAAATAAATAAATTAAAACAATATATACTAAATAATAATTTAAATGTAAAAATCGGAGTAGATGGTGGGGTATGTGAGGATGTTTTTGATAAAATAAAAAACACTGACATAGTTGTAAGTGCTTCTTATATCCTTAATAATTTAGATAATATTGAAAAAATAAAAGCTGTATAATAATCAATTATGCAACTTTTTTCATAGTTCTTGCTTCTTTAGCAGAAACTCTAACTTTTTGTCCGTTATCTAAAGTAACAACTTGTAAATTTAAATTTTGTTTCTTTTTAGTAGCTTTAAGACAATTTGGTCTTAAATTCTTAACATTAGCTTTTCTATTTGATAAATTTTTTGCCATAAAAATCCTCCTTCTTAAAACTTGCACTACAACTTTATCATAAATTTTAATTTAAGTCAAATTATTTTAGCAAATCAAGTTCAAAAATAATTATTATTATGATAAAATATATGTATCAAGGAGGTATTTTTATGTATACACCACTTTATATCAAAACTGATTATAGTTTACTTTCTAGTTTGATAAAAATAGATAATCTTATTAAAAAATTAAAAGATAAAAATATTACTTCTTGTGCGATAGTTGATGATAATTTATTTGGAACAATGGAATTCATAAAAAAACTTGAAAAGGAAAACATAAAACCAATAATAGGACTAGATGTTCCATTTAAAGAAAATAATATTTTATTATATGCAAAATCATATAAAGGATATAAAAACTTAATTAAAATTGAAACGATAAAACAAGAACAAGAAATAACTTTAGACCTTTTAAAAAAATATCATGAAGATATAATTGTTATTTGCTTTACAAAATTAATATATGATGAACTAAAAGATATTTTTAATGATATATATACTGGAGTATCAAATATATCTGAAGAAAAAAACGTTACATATACTAAAAATGTAATTTATATCAATAAGACATTATATTTAGAAAAATATGAGTATAAGTATTTACCTTATGTTTTTATGATAAAAGATGGCAAAACAATAAGCGATGGTATTAATTTTGTTTATCAAGATAATTATTTAAAAAATTATGATGAAGTATCTAACATTGCTTCTATTAATGCAATAAACAATACTTTAAAAATTAGTGATATGTGTAATGTATCTTTTCCTAAAGAACTTTATATGCCAAAGTTTGATTTAAATATTGATTCTAAAAGTTATTTAATAGAGCTTGCCAATAAGGGACTTAAAAAAAGATTAAATAATGAAGTATCAGATATTTATCAAAATAGACTTAACTATGAATTAAAAGTAATAATTGATATGCATTTTGAAGATTACTTTTTAGTTGTTTATGATTTTATTAGATATGCAAAAACAAATGATATTTTAGTAGGTCCAGGAAGAGGAAGTGCTGCGGGCTCTTTGGTTTGTTATTGTCTTGGCATAACAGAAGTTGATCCTATAAAATATAATTTGTTGTTCGAAAGATTTCTCAATAAAGATCGTATAACTTTACCAGATATAGATACTGACTTTCCAGATGATAAACGTGATGATGTAATATCTTATGTAAAAGAAAAGTATGGCGAGAAAAATGTTTCTGGAATAATTACTTTTGGTACTTTAAAGGCAAAACAAGCATTAAGAGATGTAGGACGTGTTTTAAATATAAACTTAAAAGATATAGACTATATCTGTAAAAGTATTAATTTAAATGAATCATTAAAAGATTTTAAAAGAAGAAATAGAGAAGTTGCTAATTTTATTGATAGTGATGAAAAACTAAAAATGATGTATGAAATTGCAACACTTATTGAAGAAAATAAAAGACACACTAGTATTCATGCTGCAGGTATTGTAATTTCAAGAGAAAAATTAGATGAAGTTGTTCCTATTATAAAAAGTGATGATATCTATTTAACTGAGTATAGTATGGAATATTTAGAAGAACTAGGTCTTATTAAAATGGATTTTTTAGGAATTAAAAACCTTTCAATTATTAAAAATATTATTGATGAAGTAAAAATGGTTTTAAATATTGATATTGACTTTAATAAAATACCTTTAGATGATAAAAAAACATATGAATTATTTAAACGTGGTGAAACAACAGGAGTATTTCAATTTGAAAGTGAAGGAATGAAGAGATTTTTAGTTGATTTGGAACCAAATTGTTTTAATGATATTTCAAGTGCAATTGCACTTTATAGACCGGGACCAGCATCTAATATACCACTTTTTGTTAAAAGAAAAAAAGGTTATGAAAAAACAAGTTATATTGTTCCTGCAATGGAAGATATTTTAAAAGAAACCTATGGAATAATAGTTTATCAAGAACAGATAATGCAAATTGCAACAACTCTTGCTAGTTATACTTTATCAGAAGCTGATCTTTTAAGACGTGCTATGGGTAAGAAAAAATATGAAATATTAAAAAAAGAAGAAGACAAATTTATAAATAATTGTATTAAAAATGGTTATAGCTATGAAATAGCAAAACAAGTATATGATCTTATTTTAGCATTTGCAAACTATGGATTTAATAAAAGTCATTCAGTTGCTTATTCACTTGTAGCTTATAAAATGTGTTATTTAAAAGCTCATTTTCCTAAGTTTTTCTATAGTAATTTACTAGAAGGAGTAATAGGTAGTGAAGTTAAAACTTTAGATTATATTAAAGAATTAAAAAGACTTGGCATTAAAGTATTACCTCCAGATATAAATAAATCATATGAAACAAAGTATAGGGTAGTAGATGAGGGAATTATTATGCCACTTTCATCTATTAGAAATGTTGGAGGAGTTATTGCACATTATATAATAGTTGAAAGAAAAAACGGATTATATAAAGATATTTTTGATTTTTTAACTAGATTCTATAAAAAAACTAATAATAGAAAAGTGGTTGAATCACTTATTTATGCTCATGCTTTTTCTTCATTTTATAATACGAAAACACTTTTAGAAAATTACGAAGAATTAGATAATTATGCTACTTTATCTAGTGATTTAGGAGAAGTAGAAAAACCTAACATAAAACTTTTTAATGAAAATTATGATGAAGCATTAGAACACGAAAAAGAAGTATTTGGTTTTTATTTAACTAGTCATAAGACAGAAAAATATAAATTACAATATCAGGGAATTGTTAATTTAAATGAAGTTCAAAACTTTTTAAATAAAAAAATAAATATTATAATAAGCGTTGATAAAATAAAAGAAGTAAATACAAAAAATAATGAAGTTATGGCTTTTATAAATGGATCAGATAATACAGGATATATATCTATTACTGCTTTTCCTAAAAACTATGAGGAAGTAAAAAACATTGGCATTAAAAAATATGATATTTTGATGGTAAATGGAAGAGTTGAAAAAAGGTATGATGAGTATAATATTATTTTAGAAAGATTAAGAAAATTAAACTAACAAAAATAAATTGTTAGTTTTTTTCATCATAATTTTTCGAACAATTTTAATAGAATATTCTTTGTTATATCTTTATAATAAATAACTTAAGCAAAATAAATATTTATTAAAAATGATATAATTTTGCAAATTTAAAAAGATATAGACAATTTTATATTGTTTTAGAAAATATTGACTCAGTGGTGCAACAATTAATATGGACTAATATTAAAATACTTTTACCAATAAAAGAAACTATTATATAAATATCTCTTTAATAAACTAAATTATTTATCATAAACTTAATTAGGAGATGGTACTATAAAAATAATATATTATCTTTTAATAATTTATTTATGTTTTATAAATACTAATGTTTATGCTTTAGAAAGTACTTTTGATGGTGTTAAACAATCAGACATTATTGTAGCTGTTATTTCTTCTTTAATTGTTATAACGCTTGGAATTATTTATTATAGAAAGCAAGCAAAAATAAAAAAATTGTGATGCTTCACAATTTTTATTTGTTTTCAATAAATCTAGTATAGTATTCTTCATAAGTTAAATCTGGATAATTATCGTGCATATCAGTTGCAACTTTTACCCCAACATATCTATAATGCCAACTTTCATACATAAATCCAGTAATATCTGTTGTTTCTTTTTTATATCTTAAAATAAAACCATATTTATGAGCATTTTCATTCATCCAGTTAAATGATTCTGTTTTATCAAATGATAACATATTTCCACCTTTAGTAGATGAAACATCTATAGCAAGTCCTGTTTGGTGTTCTGAAAAACCTGGTCTTGCTGTATCAATATCAGCTTGTTTTTGTCCATAATTACTTACCGCTCTATTATATAATGATTCTTGCATCGAATAAGGCCTAAAAGCAGATTGACCATATACTGGAGTTCCATTTTGAATTGAATCATAAGATAGCATTTCAAAAGCTTCTTTTGCTTCTTTTTTTAAATTTCTTACTAAAGTATTACCATTAATAAAGTACTTACTATCTATTTCTTCTAGATCATTTGGAGTATAATCTTCGCTTAACTTATTATATTTATTCATTAGAACAAGAATACCTTTACTCATATCAGCATTATTAACATGAGAATAAAATTCATAGTCAAGACCAATGTTTACATATGTTACAATCTTTTCTATTGAGTAGTCCTTATTTTTTTCTTGAAAAGCAAGATATCTATTTAAGTTTTCACTTTTATAATAAGATAGTTTTTCAAATTCATTTTTAGGTTTTTCATTATTATCTTTACTTTTGTCATTTTCTTCATTTATATCATTAATTTCATTATTTTTATTGTTATTATTTTCATTATTATTAAAAACATTACTAAATTTTATAATACTTACAATTGATAAAACTAAAATTATTGATAGGATAAATATTATTAAATTATTATTTTTTTTCTTTTTCTTTCTCATAATTCCTCCATTTATATCTTAATACTAAATATTATTAAAATAAACAAAAAATAGTCTAAAAGATTTAATTTTACATAAAAATTAAGTAGAGGTGTTGTTTTTTGAAAAAAATAATTACAATTTTATTAGTTTTACTTTGTTTTCCATTTAATGTCATGGCAGTAGAAGATGAAATAAAGGTGGATTTAACTAGTAATGCAACAAGTTCTGTTATGATAGAAAATACAACAGGGGAAGTTTTATATAATTATAATGCTAATAAGATAACAAGTGTTGCATCTTTAACTAAAATGATGAGTTTAATTATTGCTTTTGAGTTTATTGAACAAGGTGGTATGACTTATGATGAAGTAATAACAGTGTCTAAAAAAGCTCAAGATATGGGTGGTACACAACTTTGGCTTGCTGAAGGTGATAAAATAACAGTAAAAGATTTATTAAAAGGAATTGTTATGGCAAGTGCAAATGATGCTATGTATGCTATAGCGGAACGTGTTGCAGGAACTGAAGAAGCATTTGTTGCTTTAATGAATAAAAAGGTAAAAGAAATGGGTCTTAAAAATACTAATTTTAAAAACTGTATTGGTTTTGATGAAAAAGATCACTATTCAACAGCTTATGATATGGCATTAATTGCTAGAGAATTAATAACACATGAGGAAATATTTTCTTTTTCTGGAGTCTATGAGGATTATATAAGAAAAGGAACTGCTAATGAATCATGGATAAGTAATACAAATAAACTAGTAAAATTTTATCCAGGAGCAGATGGGTTAAAAACAGGATGGACAGATGAAGCAGGAAGCTGTATTTGTGCAACTGCGATGAAAAATGATTTAAGATTAATCGTGGTATCACTTGGGTATGAACATAATAATGTTAGAAATAGTGAAACGATGGATTTATTGAATTATGGTTTTAATCAATATAAAGTAAATGTATTATATAAAAAAGGTGATGTTGTAAGTAAAGAAAAATTATTAAAAGCGGATGAAGAAGAAGTAAAATTAATTGCACAAAGTGATGTTTTAATCCTACAAAAGAAAACAGAAGAAGAGAAAAAATATACCGAGGAAATAAAATTAGATGATGTAAGTTATCCAATAAAGAAGGGAACAAAACTTGGAACAATATATATAAAAGATGGTGATAAAATAATTAACAAATCAATCTTAGTAGCAGAAAAAGATATTGATAAAATGAATATATTTAAATTATTTTTAACAAATTTAAAAAATATATTAACAGGAAATTAATATATTTTTTTATTAATAAATAGCAAAAAAAATTAAAAATGAAAATTAAATGTTAAATACTTACTTAACTATTCTTATATAATTTAAATATAGAAAATAAAAATTTTATTTAAAAATAATATTTTATATAAAAAACAAGAAAATTCACATCTAGAGAAGAATAGTTTAATATTTACTGAATTTTTTGAAATTTAATGATAAACTAGTATTCTAAAAATAAATATTTTTTGGTAATATTAATTATATTGATTTTATTGATATAATTTATATAGTATAATAATAATTTATTTTAGAAAAATACTATAGTTAATATTTGTTTTTAGGAGGAAAAATGGAAAAATATATAATATATAATATTAATAATATTGGTGAAGAAGTAATTGTAAAAGGATGGGTAAGTAGAATCAGAAAATTAGGAGGACTTATATTTATTGATATAAGAAATAGGTCAGGAATAATACAAGCAGTTGTTAAGCCTGAATGTCAATATTATGAATTGGCTAATGAGTTAAAATCAGAGTACGTAATAAAAATATCAGGTATTATAGTTGAAAGAGAAAATAAAAATAATAATATTTTAACTGGGGAAATAGAAATAGATGTAAAAAAATTAGATTTAATAAATATATCAAAAGAATTACCCTTTAAAATAGACAATGATACAACTGCTTTAGAGGATACAAGACTTAAATATCGGTATTTAGATTTAAGAAGAGAAAATTTAAAAGAAAATTTTATTCTTAGAAATAAAATTACCTTTGCAGCGAGAAAATTTTTAAATAATTTAGATTTTTTGGAGGTAGAGACACCAGTTCTTTGCAAAAGCACACCAGAAGGTGCTAGGGATTATTTAGTACCATCTAGAGTTAATAATGGCAAATTTTTTGCTTTACCCCAATCACCACAAATATTTAAACAATTGCTTATGGTTGCTGGGTTTGAAAGGTATTATCAAATAGCCAAATGTTTTAGAGATGAAGACTTGCGTGCAGATAGACAACCTGAGTTTACACAAATAGATGTTGAGGCTTCGTTTGTAGATGAAAATGAAATAATGACATTGGGTGAAAATTTAGTTGCTAATATTTTTAAAGAAACCAAAAATATTGATATTAAATTACCACTTATTAGAATCAAATATGATGAAGCGATAGCTAGATTTGGGTCTGATAAACCGGATCTTAGATTTGGTATGGAAATAAATGATATAACAAATTTATTTAATAATACAGAATTTGATATTTTTAAAAAGGTAATTGCTAATGATGGAATAATAAATGCAATTGTAGTTAAAAATATCGCTTCATCATATTCAAGAAAAGAATTAGATAAATTAATTGATTATGTTAAAAATTACAAGGCACAAGGATTATCATATTTAAAATTTAATGATGAAGTAACTGGTAGTATAGTTAAAGCAATAAGTGAAGTAGAAATAAAGAAAATTAAAAGGAGTTTAAATATTGAAAATAATGATTTAGTACTTATAATTTCAGGCAATTATAATGTGGTTAAAACATCCTTAGGTGCTTTGAGATGTAAAATTGCTCATGATTTAAATTTAATAAACAAAGACGACTATAAATTACTTTGGGTGGTAGATTTTCCATTATTTGAATGGAGTGAAGAAGAAAAAAGATATATATCCTGTCATCATCCATTTACAATGCCTAAAGATGAAGATGTAGATAAACTTTTAACTGATAAAGCTCATTGTTATAGCAAAGCTTATGATATAGTTATAAATGGATATGAAGCAGGTGGTGGTTCAATTCGTATACATGATGAAAAAATACAGGAATTTATGTTTAAAGCATTAGAATTGAAAGAAAAAGATATAAGAGAAAAATTTGGTTTTTTTGTAGATGCATTAAAATATGGATGTCCACCACATGGTGGATTTGCTCTTGGGCTTGATAGGCTTACTATGCTTCTTGCTCAAACAGAAAATATACGTGATGTAATTGTATTTCCTAAAACTGCATCAGCTACAGATTTGATGTGTGAAGCGCCAAATACAGTATCAAAAGATCAATTAAAAGAACTTGGGATTACTATTGAAAAATAATAATTGTATTAAATGAGTTTAATAATGTTTTGATAGACTTGGATATAAAGAAAGTAAAAAAATAAAGGAGTTGAAAAAATGATTTATCCTGATAACCTTAAAAAAGGAGATATTATAAAAATAATTTCACCATCAAATGGTGTAAAAAACAAAAAAATAAAATTATATGAAAATGCTTTAAATAATTTAGAACGTTTTGGGTTTTCTATTATAGAAGATAAATATGTGAGAAGTAGTATAAATGGAGTAAGTTCTACAGCTAAGAATAGAGCTGTTGAATTCAATAAAGCAATAGATAATAAAAATATAAAAGCATTAATTGCATGCTCTGGTGGTGACTATATTATTCAAATTCTAGAATTAATAAAATATAAAAATATACTTAATAACGTGAAATGGATTCAAGGTCAATCAGATATTACATCATTGATATTTTATATTACAACAAAATATGATATAGCAACAATATATAGTTTTAATGCTAAAACATTTGGAGTTGATAATTTACCTCAATCTATGATTGAAAATAATATTAAATTTTTGATGGGATATAGGCCTATGCAAATTGAATATGGTTTTAAATTTTCTGATGAAAAAATGCAACAATCATGGGAATGTATTACCAATTATAGTCCAATTAAAGGAAGAATTATTGGTGGATGTTTAGATTGTTTAAAGGATATTATAGGAACAAAATTTGATAATGTTAAAAAATTTATAAATAAATATAAGGATGATGGAATTGTTTGGTATTTTGATGTCGCAGAAATGACTAATGAAGATATTCTTAGAACAATGTGGCAATTTAAAAACGCAGGATGGTTTGATGGATGTAATGGTGTATTATTTGGTAGAATCAAAAATCAAATCACTTATAATAATACCTCACTTGCAGATGCTATTAGATACAATTTAGATAAATTAAATGTTCCAATTTTAATTAATGTTGATATTGGCCATACTGATCCTGTATTTACCATTATAAATGGTTCTATTATTAAAATAGAAAAAAAAGACAAATATATTATGGAGACGTTTTTTGAATGAAAGTTTTAGTAGGGATTTGTGGCATTGGCAATGGACATTTAAGTAGACAAACAAGTGTTATAAGTCTTTTATTGTCAAAAAAAATGAAATTGTAATTGCAACAACAAAAGATAATATTAATTATTATAAATAAAAATATATTAACAGGAAATTAATATATTTTTTTTTAAAAAGTTCTAATAATAAAAAGAAATCATATATTTTATTAAGGGAAAAGGGTATATCCTTAACTTAATAGATAAAAAAAGCTTATTTCTGATGTGAACCCCATTTAGTAGACATCAAAAAAAAGACTAGGACATTAAAAAGAGAAAAGTGACCCATTACTTTTCTCTTTTTGTGTAAGTTTTTCTCTTTTATTTTTTCTTGCCTTTAATTCTATTTGTATTGTAAAATAATATCCAGTCTTCTACAAGTTGTATATATTCTTGTAAAGATGATATATTATTGTTATACAAAGTTTCTTTTTTTAAAAGAGCATGCCAGCTCTCCATAGGTGAATCATCAATCGGAGTTCCTTTTCTGGACATAGAAATTTGAATACCATTTGATTCACAAATCGCTTTGTACTCGTAAGATGTATATTGGAATCCTTGAACAGAATGTAATATAACTCCAGATACATCTTTTCTTTTTGCTATAGCTTCGTTTAAAGTATCAGTAACTAATTTAATGTCATTATGCTTTGATATTTTATAAGCAATAACTTTTCTATCATATAAATCTAATATTGTTGATAAATATGCTCTTGATCCTTTAAATATTAGATATGTAATATCTGTTGTCCAAATTGTATTTTCTTTATCAACATTAAATTTTCTGTTTACTAGATTTGGCTTAACATTTTCTTCATTTCTTGTGTTTTTATTCTTCTTTTTCGATTTCCAATAATGCATAGGAACTAAATTATATTTTTTCATTATTCTTAAAACCTTCTTTCCATTTATTACAACCCCATATTTAATTTTTAGGCCTTCCACAATTCTACGATAACCATATGTACCTTTAGAATCATCAAATATTTCTTTAATTACTAAATAATCATAATAATCAGGATCTTCCTTATTTCTATATTTATAATAAGTTTTAGGACTTATTTCTAATACGGCACACAT
>JAQXMG010000019.1 GCA_029012525.1 bacterium | reverse complement strand
TATTTTTGCAACAAATATGGGTATTATGCATAAATTAAAAGAAAGAGTTAAAGATGTAACTATTACAACTGATATAATTGTTGGTTTTCCAAATGAAACAGAGGAACAATTTAATGATACATTATCTTTAGTGGAAGAGTGCAAATTTGATTTAGCTTATACTTTTATTTTTTCAAGAAGAGAAGGAACTCCTGCTTATAAGATGTCCGATAATGTAACATTAGAAGAAAAACATGAAAGATTACAAAAATTAAATGAAATAATCAATAAATATGCACTTATTAACAATAAAAAGTTAATAAATAAAACTTTAAAAGTATTAGTAGAAGGAGTAAGTGAAAAAGACAAAAATCTTCTTATGGGTTATACTGAAGGGAATAAACTTGTTAATTTTACTGGACCAAAAAGTATTGTGGGACAAATAGTGAACGTTAAAATAACAGATGCAAAAACATGGAGTTTAGATGGAGAATATGTTGAATAATATATTCTTTTTTATTTTATTTTTGCAACAAATATGGGTATTATGCATAAATTAAATTGAGGGGTGATAAAGTTGGCAAACTTTCGAGAAATTGTTACTAAATCTGTCATTGGCAAGGGTAAAAAAACTTTTTCAAATAATTATACTCTAAAACCAGAATCAACACCTACAACTATATTGGGATGTTGGGTTATAAATCATACATTTAAAGGAGTAAAAGAACAAGATAAAATAAGGGTTTCGGGATCATGTGATGTTAATATTTGGTATGCATATGATAATGATACTAAAACAGTTGTTTCAAAACAAACTATTACTTACAATGAACTTTTAAATGTTGCAAGAAAAAGGGAAGGAGATATATCAAGCGAAGAAGAAGTTATTGTTGTTAGTTTAAAACAACCTACTTGTACTAAAGCTGAAATTGTTGATGGAAATATCAACTATTCAATTGAAAAAGAATTGGGAATAGAAATAGTTGGGGATACAAAAATAAGAATTGCAGTTGATGAAAACGAGGATGAATGGGATGAAATAACTGATGAAAAAGAGGAAGATGAAGTTATGCAAGAAATAGAAAAAGAAGTAGATGAAAACTATTTAAAAGAAGAAAATGTAACTGATGAAGATAATAAATAAAAATAAAAGGTCGACCTTTTATTTTTTTAAATAATTTGTCAACAAAAATAGTTGACAATCATATTTTTTTAGTGTATATTATATTTGATTTTGAAAGGAGAGTTGTTATGGCTGTAAAAATTAGATTAACAAGAATGGGATCTAAAAAAAGACCAAGTTATCGTATTGTTGCTACTGATTCTAGAAAAGCTAGAGATGGTGAATATATAGAACAAATAGGATTTTATAATCCATTAACACAACCAGCAGAAATTAGAGTAAATGAAGAAGTTGCTTTAAAATGGTTAAGAAATGGTGCACAAACTACTGATACTGCTAAAAATTTATTACAAAAAGCAGGTGTCATGAAGAAATTTCATGAAGAAAAAGGAAATAAGTAATTATGGATTTAGTTAAACTAACTGAAGAATTAGTTTTAGCTGTAGTTTCTAATAAGGATGCTGTTGGGGTAAGAGAATTTGAAACCGAAGCTCCAGAAACAATATTGATTCAAGTTATTGTAGATAAAGCTGATATGTCAAAACTTATTGGAAAAAATGGTAAAGTAATAAAATCAATTAGAACACTAGTTCAAGCAAGTAGTTATTTAAGTGGTAATAAACTTGTAAAAATTAATGTTGATTGTATTTAAGGAATTGACAAATAAAAAAAAATAGTATACAATAATTCTTGTCTAGTTTTTCTAGACAACTTATTTGGGGAATTAGCTCAGTTGGCTAGAGCACCTGCCCTGCACGCAGGGGGTCAAGGGTTCGAGTCCCTTATTCTCCACCAAATATGTTTATTACTCTTGGTCTATATCAAGAGTTTTTATTTTGTAAAATAAATAAAAAATAAACCTTATACAATAAGGAAATTGAAAAAAATTATAATATTTTGAGAAAAAATTATTAATTAAACCTTACAATTTTTCCTCTTATGTAATATAATTAATATACTAGAGGTTTTTATTAAAGAAATTATTTTGAAATTTTACAAACTAAAATATAAATGATATAATAAAAAAGCTAAGGAGGATTTTATGAGTTTTGATTCTATTTTAAATATTGTAAGACAAATAGTTGATATAGCTATTGTATGGATAATGTTTTATGTTATTTTAAAAAATATAAAAAATAATGTAAAATTATCATTATTATTTAAAGGAATATTATTAATTGTTATTTTGAAATTATTTGCTGATTGGTTAAATCTAGTTACAGTAGGTCTTTTATTAGAATATGTAATTATGTGGGGACCTTTAGCACTTATTATAATTTTTCAGCCAGAAATTAGATCTATATTAGAGCAACTTGGTAGGACTCAACTTTTGGGAAGACATAAAACACTAACGGTAGATGAAAGAGAAAAATTAGTCTATCAAATTATTCAAGCAATTGATTATTTAAGAAAAGCTAAAATTGGTGGTTTAATAGTTTTAGAAAGAGATGTCAGTTTGCAGGATTATATAAGTAAGTCAATTAATCTTTATGCAGAATTAACACCAGAACTATTAATCAGTATTTTCTTTCCTAATAATCCGCTTCATGATGGTGGTGTTATAATTCAAGGAAATAAAATTAGTTGTGCTGGTGCTGTGTTTCCAACTTCAAATAGTAGTAAAATAAATAAAAGACTTGGAACTCGTCATCGTGCTGCTTTAGGTATAGCAGAGGAAACTGATGCAATAGCGATTGTAATTTCGGAGGAAACAGGAAGAATATCAATTGCAGTAAAAGGAGAATTATATTATAATTTAACAATTGATGATGCTAGAATATTACTTATTGATGAATTAAGACCAAAAGTTTCAGAATTTGAAGATTCTTATGAAGATGAGGAGGATGCATAATTATGAATAAGGTAAAGAAAACATCTTCTAAAAAAAGAAGTCATAAAATACTAAAAAAAATTGGAAGAGCAATATACAGATTTTTTGAAATAATTTATAAAATATTTGATAAATTATTGATAACTCCTCTAAGTAAGTTAATTATATTAGTGGGTAAACTATTTAAAACTAATAATAGACCATTTGAAAGATTGTTAAATAACAAAATATTTTTAATTGTTTTTTCATTTGTTTTAGCATTTGGCGTTTTTATAATTATTGATAAAAATAATGATGTAATGTTAAATAAATCTGCAGATGTGTTAACGAACCAAGAATTAACTGCATTATATAATGAAGAAGCTTATGTTGTTGAAGGGTTACCTAAATCAGTTGATATAACTTTAATTGGAAGAAGAGCAGATCTTTATTTAGCTAAACAATATCCAAGTGATGAAGTTATAGTTGATTTAAGAGATTTAAGACCAGGAACTCATGAAGTTTCATTAAAATATAGTGGTTCAGTTTCTTCTGTGGAATATAAATTAACACCTTCTTCAGTTACTGTTGTTATTTATGAGAAATTAACTGAATCAAGAACATTGTCATCTGAAATAATGTACGAAAATAAACTAGATTCAAAATATACTATTTCAAATATTAGTTTTAGTAGAGATGAAGTTTATATAAAAGGAGCAGAATACAAACTTAAACAAGTTGCCGTTGTAAAAGCTCTTGTTGATGTAAGCAAAATAGTAAATCCAACGGTAGGAACAACAACTTTAAAAGATATTCCTCTTGTTGCTTATGATGTTAATGGTGAAATAGTTGATGTTGAAATAGTTCCAGAAAGTGTTGATGCAACTATTGAAATAACATCTCCTAGTAAAGAAGTTCCATTAAAAGTTGAGCCAACTGGTGATGTAGTATTTGGTAAATCAATTGAAAGTATAACGCTTAGTACAACGAAAATTACAATTTATGGTAGTGAAGAAGTGTTAACTAATATTTCATCAATTCCAGTTAAAATAGATGTTTCAGGATTAAATAAAGATACAGAATTTAATGTAAATATCTCTAAACCATCTGGAGTTAAAGAAATGAGTACATCAAGTGTTGTTGTAAAGGTTAAACTATCTGAAATATCAGAAAAGAAAGTGTCTAGTGTTTCAATTGAAACCAGAAATTTAGGTAATGGGCTTGTTGCTCAAGCATCATCAAAAGAAGATAGTAGTGTTGATGTTATTGTAAAAGGAACTTCAACGAATCTTAAAAATGTAACATCTGATGATATTACTGCGTATGTTGATTTGAAAGGTTTAGGTGTTGGAGTTCATGAAGTAGAAGTTATGGTTTCTGGAGATGATGTAAAATTAAGTTATACACCTCAAAAGACAAAAGTTAGTATTATTATTAAGAAACAATAAAAAACTTTCGTATTTCGAAAGTTTTTTTATTTAACATCTATATCTTGAACAAGTAGTCCAATATTTATTAGCCCTGCAATTCCAACAATAATATAGATTATCCTTGATAAAATACTTGCTTCACCAAAAATATAGTCGACTAGATTAAATCCAAAAATTCCAACTAGTCCCCATACAATTGCACCAATTATTGTAAATACAAGACATACTTTTTGTAATGTAATCAAAATAAACTCCTCCTTTTTTTAATCTACTATTAGGATAAACATTATTTTATTTTTTATTCATGAATATTAAATAAACTTTTAAATATAATTAACTAGAAAAATAAAAAAGAGGTGTTTAAATTGAAAAAAATTTTTTTAAGTTTAATTCTAGTTATGGTTTTATTATTAACAGGATGTGGAAGTGTTTCTAAGGAGAAATTAAGAGATGATTTCATTAATGACATTAAAGATTTAAAAAGTTATTATATGACTGGAGAATTAAGTGTTAACAATAATGATGATACATATACATATGATGTTAGTGTAAGTTATAGTTCTCCAGATAATTTTAAAGTTGTTTTATTAAATAAAGCAAATAATTATGAACAAATAATTTTAAGAAATACAACTGGAGTCTATGTTATTAATACTTCTCTTAATAAAAGCTTTAAGTTTCAAAGTGAATGGCCATACAATAATTCCCAAAGTTATTTATTACAATCATTAATAACAGATCTGAAAAATGATGAGAATTATGAATTTACAGAAAAAGATGGTAATTATGTATTTAAAGTTGATGTTTGCTATCCAAATAATAAAGAATTAGTAAAGGAAAATATTCATTTAGATAAAAATGCAAATTTAAAATATGTTGAGGTTTTAGATGCAAATGATATTCCAAGAATAACATTTAAAGTTATTGAAATTGATAAGAAAGCAAATTTTAAAGATAATTATTTTGAAATAGATGAGAAAAAAGAATTAGAAGATAATGAAGATAAAACTAATATAAATGATTCATCAGAAACTGAAACAAACACAACTGGAAAAATAGAAGATGCCTTATTTCCATTATATTTACCAGCTAATACAGTATTATCTAATAAAGAAGTAATAGAAACTACATCAGGAGAACGTGTTATAATGACATTTTCAGGAGATAGTTCATTCATTCTAGTCCAAGAAAATGTTAGTAAGGAAGAAGAATTTACAATTATTCCAAGTTATGGAGAACCATATTTACTTATTGACACGGTTGGTGCCTTAACAGATACGTCTTATACTTGGATTAGTAGTGGAATTGAATATTATATAGTTTCAGATGTATTATCAACTAATGAATTACTAGAAGTTGCTAAATCAATTAATGTAGTTGCCACACTTGGAGAAAAATAAATAATTTTTCTCTTTTTTCTTTATTTTTTAATTTCTTTATTATATAATTTCTATGAGGGTGGTAAAAATGTCAAAAATAGAAAATAAAATTAAAAAGAACATGGATAAAGTAAAGACAAACAAAAGATGTGAAAATCCAGTAAAAAATCAAATATTATATTTTGCTAAAATAATTTGTGGAATATTAGTTGTTGCCATTGTAATATGTGTTATTTCAAATATTGCTTCTGGAAATTATAAGTTAGAAGAAGATGTTCAAGAAAATGATTATTCTAATATATTAGCAGGTCAAGTTTTCACAAGAAGTGAAGAAGAATATTATGTTGTTTTTTATGAAAATGATGATATTTTAGAAAAAATAAATAAAATAACATCTAAATCTATATATAAAGTTGATTTAAATTCTTTACTAAATAAAAATATTATTAGTGAAACAGGAAATTCAAAAGCGAATGATGCAGAATCATTAAAAATTAATGGTACTACTATTATTAAAATTGTTTCTGGTAAAAATGAATCATATATTGAAGGATATGATAAAGTAGTTGAATATTTAAATAATTTATAAAAGATATTAACAAAAAATGTTAATATCTTTTCTTTATTTTGAAGAGATAACTTTTCTCTTCATTAATATTATTACTAAAAATAAATAAAATATACATTTAAAATAATTTAGTAAAATTATAAAAAATTAGTAAACAAAAAAAATAAAATATGTTATTATATAATAGTGGTGATAATAAATGGATAGTCAAAAAAAAATAATAAATGATTATGAGAATACAAATAAAAAAAAGAAAAAAGAAAAAGAAACATTTAATAGTATTATTAAAAAAGTAGAAAAAGAAAATTTAATCAATAAAAAAAAGAACTATTTTAAAGAATTAGGAAATTTTATTGAACAAAAATTAAAGTTAGATGAACAAAAATTTAATTTACTAGAACTTATTTTACTGGTTGTTGTTTCATTTATATTTGGAATTTTCATAAGTGAGGCTTTTATATATAATAATGTAAAAAGTGATAAATTTGAATCTAATGAAGTACTGAGTGAAATTGAAAAAGTGTATAACACTATTTTAGATGAATACTATCAAGATATAGATCAAAAAAAATTAAAAGAAGCAGCGGTTAATGGTATGTTAAGTTATTTAAATGATGGTTATTCTGTATATTTTGATGAAGAGACAAGTGAACAATTTAATGAACAAGTCGATGGGGAATATTATGGTATTGGTCTTGAAATGAGTGTTGGCGGTGATGGATATCCGTATATTAGTAAAATTTTTGATAATTCTCCTGCTTCTGACGCTGATTTAAAGATAAATGATAAAATTATAAAAGTTGAGAATCAAGATATTAAAAACTATAGTTTAACAGAAATTTCTAGTTTAATTAAAGGTCAAGAAAATAAAAGCGTTAATATAACTATTTTAAGAGATGAACGAAATTTAGAAAAAAAATTGGTTACGAGAAAGATTGATATCCCATCTGTTGAATCTAAAATAATTGAAAATAATGACAAAAAAATTGGATATATTTCAATATCTATTTTTGCTCTTAACACAGATGAGCAATTTAAAACAAAGCTTTTACAATTAGAGGAAAGTTCCATTGATAGTTTAATAATCGATGTTAGAAATAATGTTGGAGGACATTTGTCAACAGTTACTAATATATTAAATTTATTTTTCACAAAAGATGAAATTTTATATCAAATAGATAGAAAGGGAAAAATTGAAAAAACTTATGGAACATCAACTGATGATAGAAATTATAAAGTTATCGTTTTAACAAATAGTAATAGCGCATCAGGTTCAGAAATTCTTGCTTCTGCTTTTAAAGAAGTTAAGAATTCAGATATAATCGGTACAAAGACATTTGGAAAAGGAACAGTTCAAAAATTGATTGAGTTGGAAAATGGCAGTATGTTAAAAATCACTTCTGAAACTTGGTTAACTTCTAATGGAAATACCATTAATAAGGTCGGTGTTGAACCTACAGTAGAAATAGAACTTAGTGATGATTATAAAATAAAGCCAATTGAAGAAAATGATAATCAATTAAAGAAAGCAATTGAAATTTTATCTAATTAATAATAAAGACTTATTTATATCAATATTATATTTTACGATTAAATAAGTCTTTTATAATGTTTTTTTGCATAAATTACAAAATAATATTATAATACAAGTTATAGGAAGTGATAAAATGACTTTACAAAAAGGTGATAGATTGCAAACACAATGTTATAAGCATGATGGAAATGTACATAAGTGTTGGGAAGAAACAATTTATCTTACATCAACTGATGAATATAATATATTCGCCAATTATAAAACTAAAGTAACAGAATTTGATGGAAGAGTATGGAGAACAAAAGAACCTGCAATTGTGTTTTTTTCTAAAACTAATTGGTTTCATATCATCGGTCAAATAAAAAAAGATGGAATATATTATTATTGTGATATGGCTTCTCCTCACGTAATAGAAGATGGAGTAATTAAATATATTGATTATGATTTGGATTTAAGAGTATTCCCAGATGGATCGTTTAAAGTATTAGATAGAGGAGAATATCAATATCACAAAAGAATAATGAATTATTCTAATGATATTGACAAAATTTTGAAAGATGAATTAACCATTTTAATTAATAAAGTTAGAAATAAGGAATATCCATTTAATGCTGATGTTATAAATCATTATTATGTTATGTTTCAAGACTTTTTAAAAAAAACTATAAAATAATGAATATTTGCTATAATTTTTAATATAATGTTATAGTAAAAATCATTATTTTGTTCTGATAAAATTAAAAAATAAAAAAAATTAAAAAAAAAATGCATTTTTTTGTTGACAAGAATATTTCGAAGTGTTATATTAGAACATGTCAAACAGAAAAAGGAAGCAAAAAGCCTTGATAAGGAAATAAAAAGTACAATAAAAAATAAAAAATTAAAAAAAAGTGCTTGACTTTGCTTCATAAGTTTGATACAATGGTTAAGCAACTTGAGAAAAAGCAACATTAAGATATGATCTTTGAAAACTAAGCAAAACGTCAATTTATTGATTTATTTGATAGCTAGGAAAAAAATCAAACTTTAAAATATATTTTATTGGAGAGTTTGATCCTGGCTCAGGATGAACGCTGGCGGCATGCCTAAGACATGCAAGTCGAACGGAGCGGTCCAATGATATTTAATGAAGTTATGCGAGCTTGCTCAAATAATGGATTTAAGTTGATTTGGGTTGCCGCTTAGTGGCGAAAGGGTGAGTAACACGTGGGAATCTGCCTCAGAGACTGGGACAACAGTTGGAAACGACTGCTAATACCGGATGATATGTTAAATGACACGTTATTTAACATTAAAAGGAGCCTTTAAAGCTTCACTTTGAGATGAGCCTGCGGCGTATTAGCTAGTTGGTGAGGTAATGGCTCACCAAGGCAACGATGCGTAGCCGAACTGAGAGGTTGATCGGCCACATTGGGACTGAGACACGGCCCAAACTCCTATGGGAGACAGCAGTTAGGAATATTCGTCAATGGGGGGAACCCTGAACGAGCAATGCCGCGTGAGTGATGAAGGTCCTTTGGATTGTAAAACTCTTTTATTAAGGACGAACGACTAGTATAGGAAATGATACTAGAGTGACGGTACTTTTTGAATAAGCCCCGGCTAACTACGTGCCAGCAGCCGCGGTAATACGTAGGGGGCGAGCGTTATCCGGATTTATTGGGTGTAAAGCGTGTGTAGGCGGTTTTTTAAGTCTAAGGTTTAAGTCCAAAGCTTAACTTTGGTTCGCCTTAGAAACTGATTTACTTGAGTATGGTAGAGGCAAATGGAATTTCTAGTGTAGCGGTAGAATGCGTAGATATTAGAAGGAACACCAGTGGCGAAGGCGATTTGCTGGGCCATCACTGACGCTGAGACACGAAAGCGTGGGGAGCAAATAGGATTAGATACCCTAGTAGTCCACGCCGTAAACGATGGATACTAAGTGTCGGGGTTTCTCGGTGCTGAAGTTAACACATTAAGTATCCCACCTGAGTAGTACGGTCGCAAGGCTGAAACTCAAAGGAATTGACGGGCACCCGCACAAGCGGTGGAGCATGCTGTTTAATTCGAAAATACGCGAAGAACCTTACCTAGACTTGACATAACATTGAAAAACTTGGAAACAAGTTCCCTTCTTCGGAAGCAATGCTACAGGTGGTGCATGGTTGTCGTCAGCTCGTGTCGTGAGATGTTCGGTTAAGTCCGATAACGAGCGCAACCCTTGTCCTTAATTGCTAACATTAAGTTGAGAACCTTAAGGATACTGCCGGCGATAAGTCGGAGGAAGGTGAGGATGACGTCAAATCATCATGCCCCTTACGTCCAGGGCTACAGGCGTGCTACAATGGCCGATATAAAGAGACGCAATACCGTGAGGTGGAGCAAATCTCCAAAGTCGGTCCCAGTTCGGATTGTAGTCTGCAACTCGACTACATGAAGTTGGAATCGCTAGTAATCGTGAATCAGAATGTCACGGTGAATACGTTCCCGGGTGTTGTACACACCGCCCGTCACGCCATGGGAGTTGGTAATACCCGAAGCTGCTAGCCTAACCCGCAAGGGAGGGGGGCAATTAAGGTAGGACCAGTGACTGGGGTGAAGTCGTAACAAGGTATCCCTACGGGAACGTGGGGATGGATCACCTCCTTTCTATGGAGAAAGAAATATTTAATAAAAACTAGCTATAAACGTTTTGCTTGGTTTTGAGAGATTGTATCTCTCAAGAAATTGTTCTTTGAAAACTAGATAATGTATAAGGGTAACATAAATTTTCTATGTTATTAAGAGTCATAAAACAGTAATGTTTTAAACTCATCAAAATAGGATACAAATATCAAACAAATGGTGATTAAATTATTAAGGGCGCATGGTGGATGCCTTGGCACTAGAAGCTGATGAAGGACGTGACGAACAACGATATGCTTCGGGGAGTTGTAAGTAAACTTTGATCCGGAGATTTCCGAATGGGGAAACCCATCAACAGTAATGTGTTGATATCATGCAATGAATATATAGTTGCATTGAGGACAACCCAGTGAACTGAAACATCTTAGTAGCTGGTGGAAAAGAAAGAAAAATCGATTTCCTTAGTAGTGGCGAGCGAAAGGG
>JAQXMG010000018.1 GCA_029012525.1 bacterium | reverse complement strand
AAAAATAATATAATCATTAATTACATCTTGATTAACATATTTAAATTTTGTTATATGATTTTTAATCAGGTAATTCATAAAGTGTACTAAATCATATCTATAATTTTTAGCAGATTCATTACTTAATTTTTTTTCATATTTTACATAATCGATATAATCATCTATTTCAAGTTCTAATTCTTTCATAATTATCACAATTTAATTATACTATTTATTTGATTATTTTTCTATAATATTTTTAGAAACTATGTTAAAATATACTTACTGGGAGGTATTATTATGGAAAAACCTTTGGCACTTAAAATGGCTCCGAAAAGCATTAAAGATGTTGTTGGTCAAACTCATTTAATTGGTCCTAATAAAATACTTACTAATTTGGTAAAAAGCGGCAAGTTATTTTCAATGATATTATATGGAAATCCAGGTATTGGAAAAACATCAATTGCTAATGCTATTGTAAATGATTTAAAGATTAATTATCGTTTTTTAAATGCTACAATTAATAATAAAAAAGATTTTGAAACTGTTTTTGAAGAAGCAAAAATGTATGATGGTATGGTTTTAATAGTTGATGAAATTCATAGACTTAATAAAGATAAACAAGATCTTCTTTTACCATGTCTTGAAAGTGGATTAATTACTTTAATAGGTCTTACAACATCAAACCCTTATCATGTAATAAATCCTGCTATTAGAAGTAGATGTACTATTTTTAAACTAGAGCCACTTACTAAAGAAGATATATTAAAAGCGTTAAATAAAGCAATAAAAACAGAAGATTTAAAAGGTATTAAAATAGATAAAAAAACGCTTGAATATATTGCAACTATATCTAAATTTGATTTAAGATTTGCCTATAATTTACTAGAAATTTCTTATTATTTTAATAAAGAACATAATGTTACTATTGATGTTATTAAAAGTATTAATCCTAATTCAGTTTTTGAAAGTGATAAAGATGAAGATAATTATTATGATTCCTTATCTGGTCTTCAAAAATCAATAAGAGGAAGCGATGTTAATGCAAGTTTACATTATTTAGCAAGGCTACTAGAGATGGGTGATTTAGAAAGTATTGTAAGAAGACTATCTGTTATTGCATACGAAGATATAGGCCTTGCAAATCCTAATATTGGGCCAAAACTTGATGCTGCTATTAATGCATCTTTAAGGGTTGGTCTTCCGGAAGCATCCATTCCACTTTCTTACCTAGTTATTGAAATGAGTTTATCCCCTAAATCTAACACATCATATTTAGCTATAGATAAAGCATCTAACGATATAAAACTAAAAAACTTAGGAAATATACCTAAATGTATTAAAAGTCCTTATATTGGCTATTTATACCCTCATAATTATAAAGGAAGTATAGTTAATCAGCAATATTTACCAGATGGTATTAAAGATAGTAAATATTTTATTCCAAAAGAATCATCAAAATATGAAATAATGTTAAAAGAAACTTATGAAAAAATAGAAAAATATAAAAAAAATAAAGCCGATAATAATTAACTATCGGTTTTATTATGTTACTATTTAGTTGGATCAATTAAGATTTTTATAGCATCATCATTGCCACTTGTTAATCTTTCAAATGATTTTTGTACTTCATCAAGTGATACAACATCATCAACAAATTTCAAAACATCTATTTTTTTATCTTCAATAAGTTTTAACGTATCAACAAATTCTTCCTTAGTATAAGCAATTCCACCTTTTAGAGTTAATTCTTTCATAACTCCCATAACAAGTGGTGTTGTAATAGGTTGTGTAGATACACCAAGAAGTACTACAGTTCCACCTGGTTTTACACTCATTATAGCACTACTTACTGCAGGACCATTTCCACAACATTCAATAACTTTATCAAATCCGCCTTGTGTTTCTGTCATTACTTGATTTAAAAATTCAGGATCAAGTGCATTATAATATTTATCAGCAACACCAAGAGATACTGCCTTTTCACCACGCTTTAAATTTGTTTCAGATACTGCAACATAGCTTGCTCCAAAAAGTTTGGCAAGCATAGCACTTCCCATACCAATAATACCTGCACCAATTACTAAAACTTTATCTCCCTTTTCTATATTTGCAAGATTAACACCATGAAGTGATACTGCAGTAGGTTCAACCATTGCAGCTTCCATACTTGATACACTATCTGGTACTTTTATAACCATATCACTTCTAGCAAAAGTTTTTTCTGAAAATGCTCCTGGATTTGTTAATGAAAGACCAATTGCATTATTCCAAGTAGTACTACAATACTGAGGATTACCACTTTTACATGCTTCACAATTTCCACATGGTGAAATAGGTAATGCAGTTACTCTATCTCCTACTTTTAAATCAGTTCTATCTCCTGGGTTAATTACTTCACCACAAAATTCATGTCCCATAACAAGACCAACTGGAGCACCAGCATCATAGTTATGAATATCAGAACCACATATTCCTGCATTTAATACTTTAACAACAACATCATTTCCATGACTATTTATATCATCTCGTTCAACAACTTCAAGTTTTCTTACATCTTTTATTTCAACACTTTTCATATTTTATTCCTCCTAGTATT
>JAQXMG010000017.1 GCA_029012525.1 bacterium | reverse complement strand
TCGTTATATCACCAGTTACAATAAAATTATCACTTGTTAAAGTAGTATCAACTACACCAAAATTATCTATACAATTCATAGTATAATTTACATTACTATTTGCTCCTATTTCAGAAGTATCTGGTCCATCTATTACACATATTGGTCCTTTTAAATCACTATATACTATTTTAATATTACCTTCTTGTTCAACTTCATAACTAAATAATGCATAAGATGTTAGTCCTACACATGATAGTATTACAAGTATTATCGTTATTAATAAATATTTATTTATTATTTTCACATCGGTTAAGAGGAAGCTTCTTAGTTTTTTAACTTGCCCCCCCCATATTGAATTTTTGTTTGCATTTTTTTATGCCTCCATTTTTTAACACAAAAAAATGTGTTATATTCTTATGAATTAATTCTAACACATTTTTATATTTTTTGTCTATTACTATTTATTTAAAATATACTTATCAAACAAATCTTTAATTAAAAATCTATATTCAATATCATCAGTTTCTTCTGCTTCTAAAGTACAAATTGGTGGAAATAGAACGCACCAGAAGTTTTCACCTTCACCTTTTCCAATTGTTATAACTAATGACCCATAATTTCCCTCTTCATAAATAACTCCTTTATATTCTTTTTCTGGAAAATAATTAAGACCATAATTAATAGTAAAACCTTCATCATAAGATAAATCATTTAAAGTTTCTTGAACTATACTTTTATAGTCTTCAATATTATTCGTAATAATTTGTCTTGATTCTTCAATGGAAGTAGAATTACTTAAATCATCATAAAAACTTTGTTCCAAACTTTCTTTAACTTTAATTTTTACATATTTATCATAGACACTATTACTATTTGCAATAACTCTAAATCTAATTGAATCATCTGGAATTATATAATAATCTTGTTTTTTACTTATAAAGACATATCCTAAAACTAAAATTGCTAGAACAATTAAAACTTTTTTCATTACTATCACCCAAAGTAATAATGATTATTTTTAAAAAATTTTATGCAAAAATTTAAATATTTAAAAGCCAAAACATAAAATACAATAAAACTACAATAATTGATGGTATTATATAAGTTATCTTACAGAAACTTTTATTTCTTTTATTTTGAACAAAACTAATAAAAGTTGTTATAATGCAAAGTTTTAACATTAAAACACTAGAAAAATCAGCATAATAATAAATTTGATTATGTCTAAAAATAATATCACCGATTGATAAAACAAGTAAATTAAATAAATTACTTCCAATTATATCAGATAAAGCCATATCATAATTTTCCAACTTAATAAGAGAAATAAAAGTTATAACTTCGGGAAGACTTGTCGTAATACCAAGAAATATTGCTCCAATAAAACTAGATGAAAAACTTGGATACATAATAGATATCTTATTAACAATTATTGTTAATAATGTACTTATTAAAACTAAAAAAATTGCTGTTAAAATAAATTTTAAAACAATAAATTTTTCTTTTTTAACTATATCATTAGAACTTTCATTTTGCGTTTTTAATTGTTTTTTTATATAAAAAGTATAAGTAAACAACACAATAAAGGTTGGAAATCCTATATTAAACAAAGATAAACTTATATTACCATTTAGTGATAAATAAATAAAAAAATAGTTTATTAACAAAATAATATAAACTAATGCTTTAGACGTTGTTTTATTAAACATCATTTTTTTTACAAAGATAATATCAAAAAAACAAATTATAGTTATATTAAATAAGTTACTTCCTATTATATCTCCTACAGCTAAATAGATATTATCTAAATAAATTGATGAAAAACAAGTAATAAGTTCAGGTAAACTAGTAATTCCTGCTAAAAGAATACCTCCTATTGCTTCGATACTTGCTTTTGTAGTTTTAGATAATACATCAGCATAGTAAGACATTTTAATACTTAAAAAAATTGTCAAAATTGAAAGGAATAAAAAAAATACTAGAATCATAACTTTTCTCCTTGTAAAATATATGATATGATTCTAAGTATTATTATAAGTTTTCTTCTATTCTTATTAATCTATTATATTTACAAATTCTTTCTCCTCTTGATAATGAACCTGACTTCATCCAAGATAAATTAAGACCAACAGCTAAATCTGATATAAAAGTATCTTCTGTTTCACCACTTCTATGAGAAATAATAGTTTTGTAATTGTTATTTTTTGCTAATTCAATTGTTTCAATCATCTCAGTAATTGTACCTATTTGATTTGCCTTTAAAAGAATTGCATTACAACTATCAAGCTCTATCCCTTTTTGAAGAAGTTTTTTATTAGTAGTAAATAAGTCATCACCTACTACCATAATATCTGTTTCTTCTTTTAATTTATGAAAACTTTCAAAATCATTTTCATTAAAAGGATCTTCGATAGAAATAATTGGATAAGTTGCAATTAAATATTTATAATAATTTAGAAGTTCTTCTTTAGTTAAATTGTTATTATTTACATGATATATACTTTTTTCTTCATCATAAAAACTTGTGGCAGCAACATCTAAACAAATACTTACATCTTCTTTTAATTTGTATCCAGCTTTATTTATTGCTTCACAAACAAACTTTAAAGCTTCTTCATTATCTTTTAAATCTGGAGCAAAACCTCCTTCATCACCAACACTTGTTGCAAGATTATTTTCTTTTAGTAATTCTTTCAAAGTATGAAAAACTAAACCTGCCACTTCTAATTGATCTTTTATAGATTCTCTATTTACTGTTATCATAAGTTCTTGAAAATCAACATTATTATCTGAATGCATGCCACCATTTAATATATTAAACATACACTTTGGTATTGAATAGGAATTTCCAACATATTCATATAACTCTTTACCATAAAATTTAGCACATGCTTTTAAATATGCCAAAGATACTGAAAGAATTGCATTAGCACCAAGATTAGTTTTATTTTCTGTACCATCTAGTTTTATTAATAAATCATCAAGTTCCTTTTGGTCTTTTATATTAAGATTAACAATATTTGGTTTTATAATATCTAAAACATTAGATACAGCTTTTTTTACTCCTTTTCCCATAAATCTTTTTTCATTATCGCGAAGTTCAAGTGCTTCATTAAAACCTTTTGAAGCACCACTTGGAATGCTTGCGCGTCCAATTATACCACCATCTAAAATAACATCAGTTTCAACTGTAGGAAATCCTCTTGAATCTAATATTTCACGACATTTTATATCAACTATTTTCATAGATTAACCTCCTTATATAATAATTATAGCTAATTTTAAAATCAATTAAAAGATAATTATTGATTTTTAGTAAAAAAAATTATATTATTAAGGTATAATAAAAAGAGAAAGGAACGTGGTTTTTGTGAAAATAGTCAGTTTAACTCCACAACAATTTGATTTTTTTTCTTATAATCACCATATGCATTCATTTTACCAGACAAGTATGTATGCTAATTTAATGTCAAATTATAACTATGTTCCATCTTATTATGGATTTGTTGATAATGAAGGAAAACTAATCGGTGCAACTATGATGATTAGCCAAAATATTTTAGGAAATTTTAAATATGCTTATTGTCCTAGAGGATTTTTAATAGATTATGATAATAAAGAATTATTAAAGGAAATAACAACTAAATTTAAAAATTATTTAGATAAAAAAAATTATTTATTTTTAAAAATGGATCCACTTGTTATAAATAATAAGAGGGATAAAGAAGGAAATATTATTCCTAGTCCTTATTCAAGTGATTTAGTTCCTTTTTTACAAAGTATCGGTTATAAATATTATGGAGAAAATAAATATTTTGGAACACTGAAGCCACGTTGGAATGCTATTTTAAAGGTAACAGGATCTAGTGTAACTCTATTTAAAAACTTTGATGATTCAACTAGAAATAAAATTAGAAAAGCTCAAAGTAGAGGAGTTGAAATATTTCAAGGAACGGAAAATAATATTAAATTATTTTATAGTTTTATAGCTAGAAAACAAAGTCATAACCTTGCTTACTATAAAAATTTTGCCTCATGTTTTGGGAAAAACTTTGAAATATATTTTGCAAGACTTAATACTGAAAAATACTTAACTAATGTTAAAAAATTATATGAAATTGAGATGCTTAATCTAGAAAAATTAAATAATGAAATTCAAGAAAAGAGTTTAACTAATAGCATTTCTGATAAATTAATGAATTTAAAATTAGAATCAGATAAATTAGTGGCAACTTACAAAAATGAATTACAAGAAGCATCAAAATTGTTTGAAAAACATCCTGAAGGCATTGTTATAGCATCATGTGCTGTTGTATTAGATAGAAATGGTGTTGAATTTTTAATTGATGGTCAAAATCCAACTTATGGTCTTTTTTATCCAATATATTTACTTAAATGGCATATTATTGATAAATATGCAAAACAAGGTGCAATTTATTTTGATATGAATGCTATAACAGGATACTTTGGAGATAATAGTAAATATCGTGGTTTAAATGAATCAAAATTAGGATTTAATGCCGATGTTACAGAATATATCGGTGAATTTGATTTAGTTATAAAGCCTACTATTTATAAGTGGTATTGTGAAAGTAAATTCTTTAGAAAGCTTATGAAGAAGAAAACAAAACAATAATTAATTTTTAATTTATATGTTTTTTATATTATAACATATACATCTTTAACTCATGGCTATGTAAGAAATTTATAATGTCTAAGTATTGATAAAATTACAACACTAGAAATTATTAGAAAATTTTCCAATGCATTGGAAATAGATATAAGTAAACATTTGATGACCAAAATAATTAAAAAGATTCAGCTTTAATCTGAATCTTTTTAAAATAAACTAAAATTATTTTTATCTTTTCATTAAATATTTAGCAGTTCTAATCATTTGTGCAGTATAACCAATTTCATTATCGTACCAACATACTACTTTTACAAGTTGTTTACCATCATTTTCAACAACTTTTGTTAAACTGCCATCTACTAAGCATCCTGATGTACATCCAATAACATCGCTTGATACTATTGGATCAAATGTTATATTAATAGTTTCATTTTTATTATTAACAAACAAATTGTTAATTTCATCAACACTGACATTTTTATCAAGTTCTAATACCAAGTCAACTACTGATCCATCTTGTACTGGAACACGAAGTGCATAACCTTCAAGTTTCCCCTCCAAACTAGGAATTACTTTTCCTATGGCAGATGCTGCTCCAGTTGATGTTGGAATTATATTTAATGCTCCAGCTCTTCCTCTTCTTTCTTTAATTCCTTTTTTATGACTTACATCAAGAATTACTTGATCATTAGTATAAGCATGAACTGTTGTCATAAATCCTTTTTCTATTTTAAAATTATCTTCAATTAATTTAAGAACTGGTGCTAAACAATTTGTAGTACAACTAGCAGCACTTATAACCTCTTCACTTCCATCTAAGATTTCGTGATTAACATTATAAACAATTGTCTTCATATTACCCTTACCTGGTGCTGATATTATAACCTTTTTACAACCAGCTTCAATGTGTTTATAAGAATCTTCATATTTAGTAAACTTACCACTACATTCAAAAACTAAATCAATACCTAGATCTTTCCATGGCAAATCTTTAGGATCCATGCACCTAAAAATATTAACCTTTTTATTACCTACATATAAACTATTTTCATCAAAACTAATCTCATTTACCTTATAACTACCATAATTTGTATCATACTTTAGTAAATAAGCAAGTTCAGATGAATCCCCCAAATCATTAATTGCTACAACATCAAAATCTTTGTCATCACAAAGTAATTTAAATACTAATCTGCCTATTCTCCCAAATCCATTAATTGCTACTTTCATAATTCATCTCCTATTCAAAATAACTATTTCCAATAAATTCTCTTAAAATAGAATCACTTGGAATTACTTCAGTTGGAATTGCTAAAAACATATCTAAAAAATCAAGTAATCTTCTAGCTTCTTCATAATATATACTACTAGAATCAACTTCATAAAGAAGTGGCTCTGCATATAATTTTAAAACTCCTATTTCATAAGTTAAAGCAGTATTATAGATTTTATCTGCTTCATCTTGATAAGGAAATATATAATTTTCCTCACCTTCTCTTACTAAATTCCATTTTCTAATTGTTTCTTCTGCCTTATAGCCTCTAGTTCTATTATCTCTTACTATTCTTCTTAAAAGTCTAACATCACTAGTTGAAACAATATTATGATTATCAATATTTAAATCAGTAAGTGGTGAAATATATATTTTATATTTGTTCTCCTTTTTTATATGACCAGTTAATTCTTCATTTAAACCATGTAATCCTTCAATTATAATTATATCATTTTCTTCTAAATTAAATGGTTTATCACTTATGGTAGGTACTCCAGTTATAAAATCAAACTTAGGAAGATAAACTTCTTCATGATTTAAAAGTTTCTCTAAATGTTCATTAAATAGTGGTATGTTTAAAGCATTTAAAGATTCAAAATCATATTCTCCATTTGGTAATTTTGGGGTTTGTTCTCTTGGCAAAAAATAATCATCAATAGAAATAGGCTTAGGATTTAAACCAAAACTATTAAGATATAATGATAACTTTTTAGAAGTTGTTGTTTTTCCACTAGATGATGGGCCAGCCATTAAAACTATTTTAATCTTATCTTTTCTTTCATAAATATCCTTTGCTATTTCAAATAAATTATTATTTGCCAAAGTCTCATCTAATTTTATAATATCGCTAATTTTACCACTTGCTACTTTTTTATTAATATCAGATGATGTGAATATATCTAATTGTTTAGCATACTTATAATTTTTATTAAATGCATCAATAATTTTTGGATGATTATTATAACTAGGAATCAAACCATTACTTGATGGTGTTGGAAACTGTAAAACAAAATCCCTATTATCAATGTATTTTAAATCAAAGCTATTTAGACATGAGGTACTAATAGGTAAACAACTATAAAAATAATTATAAATATTACCTAATCTGTAAAGTGTTACATAAAGTGATGTCTGATAAAGATATGTATCAGCTTTTTTATTATCTAACATATTATCAAAATACTTAACAGCATCTTTTTTTAAACTCAAACATTTAGAAATAGGTAAATTTAAGGCAACCATCTCTTGCATCTTCAATTTTATATTATTTAGTATTTCTTCAGTTAATGAAAAATAAGTTTTAATGCTAATTGCTTTATCTATAGAATGACATACTTTAATGCGATAATCTTTTCCATATAATTCATTAATTGCTGCTAAAAGCAAAAATATTAATCCTTTTTGATATATTCTATTTCCTACTCTGTCATTACAATCAATGAATGTAATATGACAATCATTTTTTACTTTATAGTCTAATTCTGTAATGACATTATCAACATATGCAACAAGCGGATGATTTAAAAGTCCTGTATCTACTTGTTTTGATATACCTAAAAGTGTAGTATTTTTAGAAAAACTATAACTTTCCCCATTAACTATACAATTTATTTTGTCTATATTATCCATATTATCACTTACCCTTTTTACTATATAATACTATTTTATCATATATTGTAATATTTTAGAATGAATAATTTTATTTTTTTTAACTATTTTATTAATAGGTGATAAAATAATGAATTTAATTCCATCAGTAGTTGAAAGATGCAGTAATGGAGAAAGAAGTTATGATATTTATTCTAGATTACTTCAAGATAGAATAATAATCTTAAATGGAGAAATTGATGATAATACATCAAATATTGTCGTAGCAGAACTTCTTTATTTAGATAGTCAAAATCATAATGATATTAGTTTATATATTAATTCTAATGGAGGATCAGTAACATCTGGTATGGCAATTTATGATACTATGAATTTTATTAAAAGTGATGTGTCTACAATTTGTATTGGAATGTGTGCTTCTATGGCTGCTTTTATTTTATCTAGTGGCAAAAAGGGCAAAAGATATGCTCTTCCTAATTCTGAAGTCATGATTCATCAACCTCTTGGAGGAGTTCAAGGCCAAGCAACTGAAATTAAAATTGCCGCAGAAAGAATCCTTAAATTAAAACAAAAAATGAATGAACTTTTATCAATTAATACTGGTCAAGATATAAAAAAAATAGAAGAGGATACGGAAAGAGACCATTTTCTAAGTGCCAAAGAAGCAAAAGATTATGGATTAATTGATAAAGTTATTACAAAATAAGAACTGATTTTGATTTTTTATTAGTTATATAGTATAATGAAGTCGGTGATTCATATGAAAAGTTGTGTCCTTATATGCAATTTGGAAAGTGGAAAAGGAATAAAAGAAAAAGATATTGAACTTATTAAAAATTTAATAACTAAAAATGGTTATAAAGTAAAACTTCACATAACAAAAAAAGAAAATGATGCTACAATTTTTGTACAAAACATGCCTTATTGTGATCTTGTTTTATCAATCGGAGGAGATGGAACATTTAACGAAGTTGTAACTGGAAACTTTAAAAGAAAAGAAAAACTTGTTTTATCCCATATTCCTGTCGGTACTACAAATGATATTGGTAATATGCTTGGAATGAGTAAAAATATTATAAAAAATGTACAAGATATTTTAAATGGTGAAATAAAACAAGTAGACATTGGACTTATTAACAATAATCCATTTGTCTATGTCGCTGGTTTTGGAAAGTTTATCAATGTTCCTTATGAGACAAATAGAAAATTTAAGAAAAAATTTGGACACTTGGCTTATCTTATAAATGGCGCTAAAGAATTTTTTCAAAAAACAAGGCTTTATGAACTTGAATATGAAATAGATGGCAAAACTTACCATGGGCTTTATTCTTTAATTTTAATTTCTAATGCCACTAGAATCGCAGGATTTAACAACATTTATAAAGATGTAAAACTTGACGATAATAAATTAGAAGTTACTTTTTGTAACTTAACAAGACGTGGTGATTTAGCAAAATCAATAATTATGTTACTTACTCATGATATTACAACTATCCCAGGTATTTATTGTCATAGAACTAATGAAATAACAATAAAATTTAAAAAACGAAACAAACTTCATTGGACTATAGATGGTGAAAAATTAAAAGATGAGAAATTAGTTTATCATATTACTGTTAATAAAAATATAAAAATGCTTTTACCTAAAAAGAATTTAAACAATTTATTTAAAAATTAAAAAATACTAATCACTAGTATTTTTTTTAAATCCTTCAAGTTTTTGCCTTAACTCTTTTATTTTTCTCATTCTATGATTAAGTCCTGATTTTGTAATAGGAACTCCTGTTTCATAAGACATAATCTCACTAAGCTCTTTTAAAGAAACCTCTGGATATTTTTTACGATAAACAATTACTTCCTTTAATTTTTCAGGAATAGCATCAAGTCCAATAAGTTCTATAATTCTATCGATATCTTCAATTTGAATAAGTGATGAATTGATTGTTTTATTCATATTAGCTTGTTCACAATTATTTAATCTATTAGTCATATTTTTATGGTCTCTGTATATTCTTATATCCTCATAGTATAAAACAGCTTTATTGGCATTTACTATTCTTAAAAAATCTCCTATTTTATCAGCTTCTTTAACATATATCATAAATCCATTTTCTCTATTTATTATTTTATTATTTATATTAAAATAAGTTAATATTTTTGATATAAAATTTGCCTCTTCTATTTTTTCTATTAAAAATTCCAAATGATATCTTGATGTTTTAGGATCATTTATACTTCCTGATGCTAAAAATGCCCCTCTTAAATAAGATTTTTTAAGATCATCCGAATCAATTATATAATCTTTAGGAGTATCATATGGAAGCATCAAATCTTCAGTTATTTCTTCCACCTTTTCATTTATCGTTAAATAGTAGAAATTCTTTTTAGAAAAATTAACACCCTTTTTTTGTTCAATAATAGCATTTACTTCGTAAATATCTCTAAATAAAGTAAATACTCTTCTTGCAACCTTAGGATTTTCAGTCATCATTAAAATGACATTGTTTTCTTTTAACCTATTATTCCTAACAAAAGCGCAAAGTTCAGAAATATACTCTGGTCTACTATTTTTTAACATACATATTTCAGTTTTAACTTCAGTACTAAAAGACATATTTACCTCATTAAATAAGTGTTGATTATTTGAGCTAGTTTTTTACTATCATGACGAATAAAATTATCTTTGATAGTCAAAAGATCATCCTCAATTAATTCACAACTTATTTTTTCTTTATCTATTTTTACCATATTTTTAAATTCAGTGGCATATTTTTTTAGGATATCATCAGATAATTGTGTATTTGAAGCAATAACTACATCTATTTTTCTTTTTCCTAAATATTTATTTAATAAATTAATATGATCAGATACGTTGAAACAATCTGTTTCTCCTTTTTCTGTCATTGCATTACAACAATACAATATCTTAGCTCTTGATTTATCTAATACATTAATTAACTCTTTACATAACAAATGCGGTAAGATACTTGTTATCAAACTACCCATGCTAAAGATTATTAAATCAGCATCAATAACAGCATCTTTTACTTCATTTAAAACATGCGGCTCTTCTAAATATGATATTTTATCAAAATTTAAATTTGCCATCGTTATATTTTCTTCACCAAATATTTTTCTACCTGTTTTAGTTTCTCCCACTAAAGTTAGATTATCTTCACTTATTGGAAATACTTTACTTTTAATATTTAAAAATTTACTTAATACCTCAATTGATTCTTTTAGACTACCAGTTAAATTATACATAGCAACAAGTATTAAATTACCAATTGGATGTCCATCTAAGTCACTATAAGTATCAAAACGATAAGATAATAAATCTTTAATTTTAGAATCCGTATCAGCAAGACTTACAATAACATTTCTGATATCTCCAACCGCAGGCATGTTAAATTCTTTTCTTAATTTTCCAGTTGATCTACCATCATCAGATACACAAACAACCGCAGTTAAATCATAATCATAATCTTTAAGTCCTGATAAAAGAATATTTGATCCTGTTCCTCCACCAAAAACTACAATCTTTTTTTTCATATATTACAAAACCTTTATTGTTAACTCAAGTTTTTGAGTACCAGCGGTTATTATTAATTTAGTGGTTCCAGATTTAATGCCAAGAATTTTATCGCCTGTTGTAAATGCTGCAATGCTAGGATCTTCTATCACATATTTTAAATTTTCATAACAAGCATCTGGGGTTCCGATATCAAATCGTAAACGTGTTGTACTATCTTTTTCAACATTAATTATAGTACTATCAAACAAATCACTACTTAATTTTTTACATACTGCTATTTTATCACTTACTGCGGCTTCGCTTTGTTTACCACCTTCAACTTTGACATTTATATAAAATGTTCCAGTTGTCTTAGGAATAATTGTGTTAGTAACATTACTACCAGTTAAACTTTCATTTTTCAAATCAGCAACCTTAGTCCCAGATATAGTGAAATTCAATTTAGTTTTTTCTAAATCACCAACTCCATAAACATTAACACTAAAATCAGTTTCTTCTTCTAGATAAACTACTTTAGGAGTTTTTATAGTTATATCTGTTATTCCTGTTTTTTTGCTACTTCCTGATGCATTAAATGAAATAACTACAATGATTACAAATAACAAAAAGGCTGCTAAACACATTACTGGAATAAATATTTTTTTCTTCTTAAATTGATTAAATTTATAGACAAAATTATTAATATAAATTACAAATGGCGATTCATAAGTATCACTTCCAAAAACTTCTTCACCAACTTCTTCATACACTTCTTCATCTGCTTTTTTCTTTTTTATATCACTACTTCTCATAATTATCACCCTTATAAGTATTATAACCTATTTATAATATTATTAGCAAATAAAATAAAAAATTTGTGAAGTAATCACAAACTTTATTTTGTATATGGTAATAAGGCAATTGCTCTTGCTCTTTTTACTTGTTCTGCTATATATCTTTGATGTTTAGCACAAGCTCCAGTTACACGTCTTGGTAAAATTTTACCTTTATCATTAACGTACTTTTTTAAGATTTCAACATTTTTATAATTAATATCTTTTCCAGCACACATATAACAAACTTTTTTCTTTTTTCTAAAAAATTCTGCCATAATATTCTTCCTTTCTGATTAAAATGGTAATTCACTATCTTCAATCTTTATTTCTTCACCAAAGTCTTTAAAAGGATCATCTTTTAAATCTTCACCTCTAACATCCATATCAACTCCTGCAGCATTATCAATATAAGCTGGCATATCATAAGGACTTGGATTAGAGTTATTTTTTTCACGACTAGCTTTAGTATCTAAAAATTGAATATTATCTGCAATAACTTCTGTAACGTATCTTTTAACGCCATCTTTATCATCATAGTTTCTCACTTGAATACGTCCATCTATTGCCACTAAACTACCTTGATTTGTATAATTTTTAACATTCTCTGCTTGTTTTCTCCAAACAACTACAGGAATAAAATCTGCTTCTCTTTCTCCATTTTGACTTGTATAATTACGATTTACTGCTATCGTAAAAGTTGCAACTGGAATATTACTTCCAGTGTATCTAAGTTCAGGATCACGAGTAAGTCTTCCAATTAGAAATACTTTATTCATTTTATACCTCTTATTTTTCTACTTTTACAATTAAATGACGAATAACGTTTTCATTAACGTTTGCAAGACGATTAAATTCTTTTATAACATCTGGTGTTGTATTAACTGCATAAAAGAAATAATATCCTTTTTTATGTTTATTAATTTCATAAGCTAAATCTCTTTGGCCCATTTCTTGTTCTTCTGTTATTTCTCCTTTAGCTTTTACGATAATATCTTTCATATCTTCAGCAACTTTTTTGATTGATGCTTCATCTAAAGTAGGATTAACAATAAACATAATTTCATATTTATTCATATTTTTACACCTCCTTTTGGACATAAGGCTTCTATCGAAGCAAGGAGTAAATTAATTACTCGATTGGTATTATATCAATATTTATTAAATTTTACAAGCTTTTTTTAAGAAATTCCTTTAAGTACGACAAATGTTATTAATGATACTAAAAAAATAAGAGATACAACTTCCATTACAACTAAAACTGCTGCAAAAGCTTTATTATTACTGCTTTCTGTTGTTTGATAAATTGGCATTCCAGTATAATAGCTTGTTTGATTTTGGTTAGAATTATTATTTTCCAAATTTGGTAAGGTATGAGGCATTCCATCAGTTCTTACTCTTACATTAGATTTATCTATTCCTGAATTTGATGTTTCTAAACTATCTCGTTGAACTACTTCCTCTAAATTTAACCTTTTTTTAGTATCTTCAATATTTTTTCCACAACTATTTATCGCATTTTGTTCTTCAAATCCATTACTCATTTTGTGCACCTTCTCTTATTCCTTTATTTATTACAACATTACATATTCTATTTATTTGTTCATCGTTTAAATTATAACCAGAAAATGATTTTTTTACTTCATTTTTTATTTTTTCTGTAAAGTTTTGATCATAATACTCTTCAAAAGAGGTTTCATATTCCATTTTTCTAAATATATTTATAAAAAATGGTCTCAACCATTCTGGTACTTTAGACATATAATAAGAAAAATTTTCTAAAACATCTAAATCATTAGATATAGCATCTTTATTAGGATTACAATACCAACCTAAAACCATTAAAGCAAAAGAAATCCTTTTATGTTCTTTAGTTGATTTTCTATCTGCGATTAAACTTACGCCAGTATTAAATCCTGCCATTGTTTTATCTAGATCATTTTCTTTACTAAATAATTTTTCAGGCAAAATAACTTCACCTGTTATTTTGTTAATTTCTATTTCATCAAGATTGATTTTTATAATATTTCTCTGTTCTTCCTCAATTTTTTTTGATACATTTCTCATTAGTTCGCAAAAAGTATTTAATTTTAATTCAGTTTTATTAATCGTATCATCGTTTAGGAATTCTCTTAATGTTTCAATATTACTATCCATAACAACATCACCTATCATAGTACATTATAGCATAATGTTTTGTTATTTAGCAATATTATTTAGTATATAATAACTATTTTTATAATTTATTTATCATAAAAAAAAGTTATTGACTAATTTTGTACATTTAATATTAAAAATTGTCAATAACTATCAATTATTATCATATTTTTAGTATTTTTTATATTAAAAAATCATTCTCTAATAAAAATTTTTTTAGCTTTGCTTTGCTTTTTACAAGACTATTGTCAACTTTCTTTTTATTTATATCAAGTAATGTTGCTATATCATTATAAGAAAACAAATTATATCTAAGTTCAAAAATATTAGCATCTAAAAAATCTAAACTATTTTTAAATTCAATAATCTTTTTTTGAAATTCAAAATTTTCTATCATATCAAGTGGATTTTCATCATAAAACAATTCATTTTCATGGTTTTCAATTGGAACTTGATTGGCATAGACTAAGTTTTTAACTCTAGTATGTGAAGTAACATAATTCATCATAATTCTTTTTATACATATTAATGCAAAAGTATAAAATTTAACATCTTTAGATTCAGTATATTTTTTTGAAGCAATGTATAGGCCAATTTTTCCTTCTTGGATTAAATCATCTACAGAAATACTATATTTGCTGAATTTATTCCAATAATAGTAAGCCCAGTTTTTAATAACGTAATCGTACTTTTCTAATAATATTTGCAATGCATCTTCATCATGTTCACCAATCATGTAAACAAGTTCATAATCGTTTTGTTTATATTCCATTTTTGTTTCTCTGTCTTACCACTTCATAAATCATAATTCCTGCAGCAACTGAAGCATTAAGACTATTTATTTTTCCAACCATAGGTATTGATGCTACAAAATCAGATGATTTTTTGACTAAATTTGACACACCATGACCTTCATTTCCTATTACAATGCATGTACTTTCAAGATAAGATATATCGCTATAATTTTGGCCATCCATATCAGTTGTTGTAATCCAATATCCTTTATCTTTTAAATATTTTATTGTTTGATTTAAATTAGTAACCATACATATTTTCATATCAACTGCCGCACCACTACTAGTTTTCATAACAGTAGAATTAACAGAGACACTCCTATCTTTTGGAATAATAATACCATCAACTCCTGCAGCTTCACATGTTCTTATAATTGCTCCAAAATTATGTGTATCTTCCAAATGATCTAACATTACAATAAAACCATTTTCACGAATAATTTCATCTATATCAACATATTTATAATCCCCTATATCCAATACTATTCCTTGATGATTACCATTAGCTAATATATCAAGTTCAGATCTAGTTAAAAAATAAGGATTTAGTTTTAACTTATCTATCAAAGATATAATTTTATCATCACTAAAATTTCTATCTAAATAAACTTTTTTAATAGAACTCTCATTTTGCAAATATTCATAACAACTATTTTTTCCATATACTAACATATTTATTACCTCTATCCATTTATGGTTCTTATTTTTGTATTATCATCCCATTTTTTAGCCATTAAATTATTTCATATTCAGTTTTGTCAACTTTATCAATAAGTTTTACACCTTGTTTTAAAAGTTCATCTCTTATTGAATCTGCTTCATCATAGTTTTTGTTTTGTTTTGCTTCACTTCTTTGTTTTATTTTATCTAAAATGTATTTTTCTGATAAAACACTTTCTTTTTCATCTTTTTCTAATAAATCAAGTCCCAAAACTTCATCATAAGATTTTATTATTTCTCTTTTAGTATTATCATTTAATAAACTATCTTTTAAAGCGTCGTAAACACATGTTAACATTTGTGAAGTGTTTAAATCGCTTGATATAGCTTCTTTAAGTTTTTCTTTATAGAATTTGACTTTTTCAGTATCTATTTTTCCATCTTCTTTTAATGATGATGTTTTTTTTCTTAATTTTTCATAAGAAGTTTTTGCAACATTTAAAGAATCATAACTAAATAATAATTGATTACGATAATGTGATCCTAAACAAAAATACTTATAAACTAAAGGATTATAACCCTTTTCTTCCAATAATTTTAAAGTTAAAAACTCTCCTTTTGATTTACTCATTTTACCATTTTTATCGTTTAAGTGTTCTGCATGTAACCAATAATTACACCATTTATGTCCAAAATATGCTTCAGATTGAGCAATTTCATTAGTATGATGAGGAAATATATTATCAACCCCACCACAATGAATATCTAAATACTCTCCAAAATATAAACTAGCAAGAGTAGAACATTCAATATGCCAACCAGGATAACCAACTCCAAATGGACTATCCCATTTTTGATCTTGATCTTCAAACTTACTCTTTGTAAACCACAATACAAAATCATAAGGATTTTTCTTAAAATTATCAAAAGAAACATCAGATCTTGCTCCTACAATTAAATCTTCAGATGTTTTTCCAGACAATTTATAATAATCTTTTGCTTTAGATATATCAAAATAAATATTACCATTAGATTTATAAGCATAGTCTTTTTCTAATAAAACTTCTATTACTTTAATATAATCATTAATATGATCCGTTGCTTTTTCTACTAAATCAGGTTTTTTTAAATTAAGTTTTTTCAAATCATTAAAAAATGCTTCGGTATAAAACTTAGCTAATTCCTGGGGCGTTTTTCCTTCCTTTTTGGCGCCCTTAAGCATCTTATCTTCTCCAGTATCACCATCACTTGTTAAATGTCCTACATCTGTTATATTCATAACTCTTTTAACATTATATCCTAAATATTTTAAACCTTTTTCTAAAATATCTTCAAAAATATAAGTACGCAAATTTCCAATATGAGCATAGTTATAAACTGTAGGACCACAAGTATACATGGATACTTCATTTTTATTTCTAGGTACAAATTCCTCTACTTTTTTAGTTAATGTATTATATAATTTCATAAAAGGCCTCCCTTATAAAGATATGATATCAAAAAATTAAAGATTTAACAATTAAATTTTTTAATAACAATAAATAAGATAGAAAAATATATTCTATCTTATTTCATTTTATTATTATTTTTTATACTTCTCCTAAAAATTCATAATAAATTGTTGACCCAGACCAAGCATTTTTTGGATATGCATTACTATCCTCACTTGTAAGATATTCTTTATTAACATCATAACTATATGTAAAATATACCAAATAAACATCACCATCAATTTTTCTTTGGATTGTAGCATTGCCAGGAATATAACGTATCATATCAGTATCCCATCCAGAATCTAAACTATCATCAACTTTAGAATAAATGTAATAATATCCTTTTAATGGATTAAAATTAGTATAAGTATAATACGTACCTGAAAGAGTCGTACCATTAGCAATAATTTCACTTGGTGCTGGAGTTGAATAATATCTTACATATTGAAGTTGACTTCCGCTTTCTTTGTAGTCATATATAACAACATCAAAATATTCAGTAGCAGCACTTCCTTTATTTACACTATCTGTTGTGTATTTATTCCAAGCATATACTATTGCTTTTGTTTGATAAGTTGTTTCAGATAAAGTAGCAGTACTACTAACAACAGTATCATTTAAAGCAACCTTAGTATTATAATATTTAATATTTTCACCGCTTATAGTAAAATTCCCGTCATTATAACTGCTATTTACAAAAGATGTCCAAGTCATTCCTTCATCAAAATGATACTCATAATTAGTACTATTATATGTTAAATAAAATGTCTTATATAAAATTACATTAACATTATTACTTATATTTGATTCTTTATTATAATTACCATTATTATCCTGCATAACATTGGCATTTAATTTTATACTACCTGTTGTATCTGTTGTACCAGATAAAATATTAATTGTGTACTTATAACCATTTGTTATTTCTTCTTTATTAATACTATCTATAGTTATATCTCCCGTTACCATAAAATTATCACTTGTTAAAGTAGAAGAGGCAACTCCAAATGAATCTGTACAATTCATAATATATGCGGTACTACTATTTATACCTATTTCAGAAGAATTAGGTCCTTCAATTACACAAGATGGTCCATTAATATCACTAAAAACAACTCTTATATTACTTTCCTGTTCTATCTCATAACTAAATAATGAATATGAAGTATAACCAATAACGAATAAAACAAAGAAAATAAGTCCAAATAGATAATAATTGTGCCATAAATCAATATCTTGAATTAAAAAATTATACATTTTTGAACTAAAAGTATCATTTTCTTTACAATCATCATCACTTTTTTTCATCTAATCATCTCCAATTAAATTAAAAGTACAACAAAAAAGTATGTCTACTATATAATAGATTTTAACATACTTTCATAAATTTTGTCTATATTTTTACCAACTTATTTATTTTAATATCTTTTGTTCCTTCGATTAATTTATCTATTATTTCATTTTCTAGATAATCACTAATTACTTTATCAATTTGTCTAGCTCCATATTTCTCATATTCACAAAGAGTTATTATTTCACTCAAAATTTTCTTATTAATAGTAAACTTAATATCTCTTTGTTGATAATTCTTTTTTAATTCTAAGATTTTTTTATTAACTATTTTTTCGATATCTTTTTCTGTTAAACTATTAAAATAAATGATATTTGTTATTCTATTTAAAAACTCTATGCCAAAAAAATTTTGCAGTTCTTTAAAATTTGCTTCTTCTTGTTTTGAATTAAATCCAATATTACTAGTACTTGTTCCCAAATTAGAGGTCATAATAATTATCGTATTATCAAATCTAATGGTATTTTTTTTAGAATCTTTTATTTTTCCTTCATCTAATATTTGTAAAAACAAGTTAAGCACTTCTTTACAAGACTTTTCGACTTCATCTAAAAGAATAACAGAATATGGTTTATCTCTAACTTCTTCAAAAACATTTTTATTATCATCATAGCCAACGTATCCTGCAGGGCTTCCTATTAATTTGCTTATAGAATGTGGCTCTTTATATTCACTCATGTCTATTCTTATAAAATTATCCATACCATAACAAAGCTTGGCATATTCTTTAGCAAGAAGTGTTTTGCCTACTCCAGTTTTTCCTATAAAAAGATAAGAATAAGGAACACTATTTTTTTTATAACCATATCTTATTTTTTTAGTTGTATTGTATAGTATATTAACTGCATTTTCTTGCCCTATTACAATATTATTTAGCTTAGTTCTAAAACTTTTTAGATCTTGACTATTCTCTTTTTCAAATACAGGAATTTTGCTTTTTTCTTCAATTACTTCTTTTACATCTTTTATTGTAACAACTTTTAAAGAATCTTCATTACTATATTTTAATTCTAATTTATTTAGTTCATCAAACAATTTATTCTCTTCTTGTTTATATGATACTGCATCAGCAAAATTATTATTTATAATTGAATTATTTTTTAAATTTTTAGTTATTTTAATTTTATTCTTTAAGTTTTCCAATTGTTCTTCATGTTTACTGGTTGTAATTGATACTTTAGAACATACTTCATCTAAAACATCGATTGCTTTATCTGGCATTTTTCGATCATAAATATATTTATCAGATAATTCTACAATTGAATTTATTATTGCATCACTTAATTTTACTTTATGATAACCTTCATATATCGGTGTTAATCTTTTTAAAATGTTTGATACAACATCAAGAGATGGTTCTTTTACTTCTAAAACTTGAAATCTTCTTTCTAATGCTTTATCTTTTTCAATAAATTTTTTGTATTCATCAATTGTTGTTGCACCAATTAATTTTATTTTACCTCGTGCTAGAGCTGGTTTTAAAATATTTGAAGCATCAATTGCTCCTTCTGCTCCTCCTGCTCCAACAAGAGTATGAATTTCATCAATAAATATTATAACATCATCACATTTTTCCAACTCCTTTATAATTTTCCCGAGTCTTTCTTCAAATTCTCCACGATATTTTGTACCTGCAACTAAATTAGCCATTGATATTGAAATAATTTTTTTATTTTTTAGAGTGTAAACTTCATCATTTTCTATCATTCTTGCTAATTCTTCAACTATTGCAGTTTTTCCAACTCCTGCTTCTCCAATTAATAAAGGGTTATTTTTGCATCTTCTTGATAGTATCTCTATCATTCTTTTTATTTCTTTATCACGACCTATAACAGGATCAATTTCATTGTTTTTTACTTTTTCATTCAAATTAACTCCAAAACTATCTATTAACATTTTACCTTTTTTATGGGGTTTTACATTTTTATTTAAAAATTCTTCATACATTTTAGATACATTTATGTTCATTCCCATCATTATTCTTATTGCTATTCCATCTCCTTCTTCAAGAAGCGCAAGTAATAAATCATTAACATCAACATATTCTTTTCCTTTATCTATAGCATTATCTGATGCTACTTGTAATACATTTCTTAAAAGCGGAGTATATAAATAGAAATCATTGCTTTCTTTTCCTAAACCAACAATATTTATTAATTCTGTTTTAAATGATTTATATGTTACTCCAAACTTTTCTAATTTTTCTACTATATCTTTATTGCCACATTTTAGAATTGATAGAAATAAGTGTTCACTTCCTATATAAGGATGTCTTAAATTAACCATTTCACTTCGCATATTTACTAACACTTTCTTTGCTTCTTCATCAAATTTTTTAAACATAAATATCCTCCTTTAATATTCTATGTTTATAATGATTAAAAAATTTATTTTCTAGTCAAAAAGCAAAAAACAAAAAGCAATAAAAAAAGACACCATAAGGCATCTTTTTATTAAATTAAGAAATATACTAACAACACAATAAATACTACAAGTAATAGTGCTAAGAATAATTTCCAAATAAATTTAACCCAATCAACATATTTTGTATCTGTATTTTGTAATGTTGTAATAAGTAATATACTTGTTGGAGCTATAAGCATTGCAACACTATATATACTTACAAATAAAACACTTAAAACATTTGGATTAACATCTTTAAATGATGCAAAATATTCTAACACATATTGTGGATAGTAATAAATATCAACATAAAGGGCACTACCGAATAAATTCATTATACCAGTAGTTGCAACATTAAATGTTTCACCAGTAACTTTTTGAGTAATTGTCAAGAATACTGGGAATGAACTAACAATAACTAATACTACATAAGCAAGTACCATAATTACTGCTGATTTTAAGTTCTTTTTAGCACCACTTGCTATTGTTTCTAAGTATTTATTTAAACCAATTTTATATACTATAGCAATTACAATGCTAAAAATAAGAATTGTTCCAGTAAAATAAATGAACTTACTAGGTCCATTCCAAGAACCAAATGCAGTTATTCCACTTAATAAATTATCAAATAATGGATATCCAAAAATTGTAGTTTCATTAATTTTTTCTAGAGCTTTATCAAAGAAATCAATTTCATAAACATTAGCCCAATTAATTGTTCCAACCATTAATACTACAAATATAACAGCAAGAATAGTTATAATTGGCCAAATATGTTTACAAACTCCTTTTCTTGTTTCTCCTTTTTCAGGTACTAGTTCTAATGCTTCTTTGTTAACATCTTTTTGATTCTTTTGTTTTCTAATATGTAGTAACATAAATCCTACTAAAAGTAGTATTCCTAAAACTAATAAAATTAGTTTTACAACTATACCATCATTATAAGTTGTACCTAAAATGCTGTTTACAATACCATATGAATTATAAGAATAAGTTGAGCCCATCATACCAACAAGTGTTGCTCCAACAGTTGCAGCAAGTGCTGTTAGTTTATCATATCCTAATAAAATTATTAAAGATATAACAAATGGGAATATAAATAGCATTCCAACTTCAAGTCCTGTGACTGATGAAATTACAGCAATTAATACAGTAATAGTTATTAAAGCAATTTGTTTATGTTTTTTAATCTTTTTAACAATAGCATCCAATGTTTTTCTGTATAATCCAGTGGCATTTAAAAGTTCATAGAATGCTCCAATTGCTAAGATAAATACAAATAAATAAGAAAAATAACCTAGTGTTTGAATTGGCACATTAATTAGATAACCTAGACCAACTTCTTCTTTACCTACTACTTGTAAAAATCCTGAATAATGTGATGCATCAAAAATCCATGTTAATACAACATATACTAAAATTACTATCCCAAGTATTTTAAATAAATCATGTTTTTTCATTTTTTTACCTCCTATATTTAATTATTACACTTTTTATATAAAAAATAAAGAAAAAAGTGCATTTTTGCACTTCTTTTGTTATATTTTATTCATTTTCTGTTGTTTTATTCTCATTTAATGGTTTCATAAGTGGGAACATAACACAATCTTTAATGTTTTCACTATTTGTTAAAAGTTGAACTATTCTGTCTATTCCCATACCCCAACCTGATATAGGTGGCATACCATAACTCATAGCATCGATATAATCATAATCCATTGGCATAGCTTCAGCATCTCCAGCTTCTTTTAACTTAGCTTGCTCAAGCAATCTTTTTTCTTGTTCAATTGGATCAACCAATTCAGAATAAGCGTTAATTATTTCAGCACCATTTATAACAAGTTGGAATCTATCTGTAATATTTGGATTTTCATCATTTGCTCTAGCAAGTGGTGATAAACTAATTGGATGTTTAGTTAAATAAATAGGTTTTACGATATGACATCTTGCAACTTTCTTATATAATTGATCTACTAAATTACCATATCCCAAATCTTCAAGAGGTGTTTCACTATCAATTTCAAGTTTTTCTTCTTTTATTTTATCAAGTAATTTTTCTTTAGTATTATAAACATCAATATCAATATCAGAATATCTTAAAATTAAATCTCTAAATGAAACAACTTCCCAATCTCCAGATAAATCTACTTCTTTATCCCCAACCATAACATTTAATGTTCCAAACATTTTATAAATAATTGTCTGAAGCATATCCTTTAATAATTTCATATTATCTTCATAATTTAAATAAGCACCATATCCTTCGATCATAGTAAAATCCTGTAAGTGAGATGAATCCATTCCTTCATTTCTAAAGCATCTTGCAATTTCAAATACTTTAGTAAAACCACCAACAACTGCTCTTTTAAGATATGTTTCAGGAGCTATTCTTAAATACAAATCAATATCTAAAGCATTATGATGAGTAACAAAAGGTCTTGCTGTTGCTCCACTTGGTTTATTATTTAAAATAGGTGTTTCAATTTCAATATAACCGATACTATTTAAATAGTTCCTAAGTTCTCTTATAAATGCTGACCTAAATAAAAACTTACGTCTTGATTCTTCACTTGTTATCAAATCAATATACCTATTTCTATAAATAGTTTCTTGATCTACCAAACCATGAAATTTTTCAGGAAGAGGCTTTAAAGCCTTACCTAAAAATGTAAAATCATGAACTCTTATTGTTTTTTCACCAGTTTGAGTTGTAAATACTTCACCATTTATACCAATAAAGTCCCCAAGATCAAAATTATGTTTAAATTCTTGATATTTTTCTTCACCAAGCAAATCTAATTTCATACATGCTTGAATTCTACCTTCAATATCTTGAATAGTTAAAAATGATAATTTACCCATTTTTCTCATTAAAACAATACGACCTGCGACTTTTACATCAGTTGTACCATCTTCTAATTTACTTGCTTCTTTTAAACTATAATTTACTTCATATCTTTCTGGATAAGGATTTTTTATTTCTTTTAACTTATCACGTCTTACTTGTTCTTGTTCTGTAATTTCTCTCATAAATTAACACTTCCTTTTTATAGGTATATTTTAACACAAATTGTTAAAAAGTCATAACATTTTTAAAAAATATTGTTAAATTAAAGTTATTAAAATATTTTTTAATAATTTTATTTATTAGTGCTCATATTACTAACTATTCATACTTACAATATATATTTATAAACAATTTTTTTCATCGTAAATATCATTTTTTATTAAATCGGAAACCCCACTTATATTGGTAAACACTTTCAATTTTTACTAATTAATTTTTTAAAATCATATAAAATGTTTTTTATTTCTTCTTCATCTTTGGTTTTAAATATTTTATCTTTTATTTCTTTTGATCCTTCAATTCCTTTTAAATACCAAGCAATATGACTTCTAATTTCAAGTACTGCTTGTTTTTTGTTTTGCGTTTCAAGTAATAAATTAAAATGTTTTAGACACATATCTATTTTTTCTATAGGTGTTGGTTTATCTATTATAGTACCATCTTCTAAATAGGCATTTATTTCTTTAAATATCCAAGGATTACCAAGACATGCTCTTCCTACCATAACTAAATCGCATCCTGTTTCATCTATCATTTTTTTAGCATCAAAACAACTTTTTATATCACCATTACCAATTACTGGAATTTTTACTGCTTCTTTTACTTGTTTTATAATATTCCAATCAGCATTTCCTGAATAACCTTGTGCCCTTGTTCTTGGATGAATTGTTATAGCACTTGCTCCTGCTTCTTCAACTATTTTGGCAACTTCTACTGCATTAATACTATTGCTATCCCAACCACTTCTTATTTTAACTGTAACAGGACAACTAACACTTTTTACAACACTTGATACTATTTCTTTTATTTTTTGGGGATCTTTTAAAAGAGCACTTCCTGCTTGAGATCTTATAGCTATTTTTGGAACAGGACAACCCATATTTATATCAATAATATCTGGTTTCATTACTTTTTCAATATATTTTGCAGCTTCAACGAAAGATTTTTCATCACTACCAAATATTTGTTGAGCTATTGGTCTTTCATAATCTGTCATATATAACATATCTATTGTTTTAGCATTATTATAATAAATTGCTTTATCGCTTACCATTTCTGCATAAATTAATGAGCAACCCATACTTTTACATATTGTTCTATAAGCACTATTTGATATACCAGCCATAGGTGCCATAACAGTTTTTCCATTTATTTTTACATTTCCAATTTTTATGCTCACTTTAATACCTCCATTTATAAAACCCTTGATAAATTTCTATTTTTATGTTATTATGTATACATCAAGGATTTCTTGTATATATTAAATAGGGAATATTCAATTTTGCTATATTGAATGTCTACCAAAATTGTTTTTGAAGACATTTAAGTCATTGACTTAAGTGTCATTTTTTTATTACTAATACTAATAAAGTAAGGAGCAATAAAATGATGCAAATGAGTTTTAGGAACTTTATAATAAAAGTTTTTGTTTTCATTACATCACCTCCAATTTTGTAAAAAAATAGAGGTAGACACTTCAATAACTGATATTTCATATGCATAATTATAATATTAATTAACAAAAATTCAAGTAAATATTTTTTTAATTTTATTTTAATTATCTTATTTTTTTCTTGTCCAAATCTTTTGTCATTTCAAAATATTTTCCTATATTGTCAGACTTTACACTAGTTACTATAAATTCTTCATTATCATATATTTTTATAGCAGCATCATTATCTTCTCTAACTGATAAATTTATACTACTAAAATTATTCTCATAACCATATTTTATAGCAGAAGAAACAAGAATAGTTCCAATACCTTTTTTTCTATACTCACTTAATACTATTAAATTATTTAAATGAATAGAAGAATCATCTATATTTAAAGTAATTGCTCCTTTTACTATATAATTATCTATATATGCTAAAACAACCTTTTTACCATTTGCAATATCAGATCCTAAACTATCTCTTAATATTTTATATATATCAAACTTGTATATGTTTTTTAGTTTATATATTTCATCTTTTTTTATTTCTTCTACCATATCAACCTCAAATATTTTATTTAAACATCTCCATTATAGCACATTTATATATTTCTTTTGCAATATTTCTACCATTTGGAACTAATTTAATATATTTATTTATCATAACTCCACTATTAATTTCTAAAACTTTAAAAGTATTTTCTGTTTTTACTATATCAATACTACAAAAATTAATATCTAATTTATTAATAATATCATTTACTATTTCTAATAATTTTTCTTTTTCATCTTTTACTTCTGTTACTATTGCTCCTTTAGATAAATTAAATTTAAAACTATAATTATAAAATTCACCTTTTTTAGGAACATAGTTTTTTACTTTTTTATTTTTAAAGTAATTATAATTAAATTCTAACAATAAATCTTTCAATGAAGTTTTACCATCTCCAATAACCACTGGAGGTTTTTTACCATAGATTAACATAACTCGTTTTTTTAAAACAATTATGCGATATTCACAATCTATTTTTACAAAAGGTGATACACTAAGAGATATGTGTTTTTTAAATAATTTATTTGAAATAGCAATAAACTTATTAAAACTTTTAATATGATATACTCCATTACCACAACTACCATTATTAATTTTTAAAACAATGTTTTTGTTATATTTTAAAAATAAATCATAATAGTATTTTTTAGTGTTTAAATTTTTAGCATATTTTATTTTACTACCATTTTTGTAAATGATACTATGTTCTATAACTGGTATATCATTATTTTTTAACATATCATAAATAGCATATTTATCATCTAAAACAAGACCAATTGCATGATTATTTAAATCGAATTTATGACCCCAGATAAATTTTGTTTTATTATCTTTTTGTAACATAATAAGATAGTTATTTGAAATTAATTTATATGATATATCTTTTTCATCACATATTTCTTTTATAATATCTTGATACATAAAAATCCTCCCTTCAAATAAAAAGTATGATTAAATCATACTTTTATTCATTTTCTTTGTTTAAAGATTTCAAAGCTTCTAAAAGTTCTTCTTGACTCATTTTGGTATATCCTTTTATACCTTTTTCTTTAGCAGCAGATTTTAAGCTATCAAAATCCATAACATCATAATCTTCATCAGGTAACTTTTTATGTTCTAATAAATAATCGATTTGCTCTTTAGTAAGAGTTTCTCTATCTACTAAAGTATCTGCAATTAATTTAACTGAATCCATATTTTCTTTTATAATTGATTCTGTTTTTTTGTAACAATTATCAATTATTTTTCTTATTTCTTGATCTATTTCAAAGGCAACTTGATCAGAAGAATTTCTTGATTTATTATAATCTCTTCCTAAAAAGACACTTGAGTTATTTTGTTCTAACTGAATTGGTCCTAGATCACTCATACCATATTCAGTAACCATAGCTCTTGCAATTTTAGTTGCTCTTTCAATATCATTTGATGCTCCGGTTGTTATTTCATTAAATACAATTTGTTCAGTTACTCTTCCTGCAAGAAGGGTTGAAATTGTTTCAAGGAGTTCACTTTTTGTAGTATGCATTTTTTCTTCTTCTTCTTGAATATTTGTATAACCTCCAGCCATACCACGAGGTATTATTGTTACTTTTTGAACTATACTTGATTTTTCAAGCTTTAATCCTGCAACAACATGACCCGCTTCATGGTAAGCAGTAATTTTTTTATCTTCAATACTTGGTTTTCTGCTGACTTTAGCAGGACCCATTAATACTCTATCATGTGCTTCATCTATTTCAGCCATTGTTATTTCATCTTTGTTTCTTCTTACAGCAAGAAGTGCAGCTTCATTTAAAAGATTCTCTAAGTCTGCTCCAGAAAAACCTGAAGTTCTTTTTGCTAAATAATCTAAAGTTACGTTTTTAGCAAGTACTTTGTTTTTAGCATGAACTTTTAAAATAGCTTCTCTTTCTTTAGTATCTGGAAGTGAAACTGTAACTTGTCTATCAAATCTTCCTGGTCTTAAAAGTGCTGGATCTAATACATCTGGTCTATTGGTTGCTGCAATAATTATTATTCCTTCATTAGCGCCAAACCCATCCATTTCAGTAAGTAATTGGTTTAATGTCTGTTCTCTTTCATCATGTCCTCCACCAAGTCCTGTTCCACGTTGACGACCAACTGCATCTATTTCATCGATAAATATTAAACATGGTGCAGTTTGTTTAGCTTGTTTAAACATATCTCTAACTCTACTTGCTCCAACCCCTACGAATAATTCAACAAAGTCAGAACCACTTATAAAGTAGAAAGGAACATTAGCTTCTCCTGCAACTGCTTTAGCAAGAAGTGTTTTACCAGTTCCTGGAGGACCTACTAAAAGTACTCCTTTAGGGATTCTTGCTCCAAGCTTTTGAAATTTTTTAGGATTTTTTAAGAAATCTATAATTTCTTTTACTTCTTCTTTTTCTTCGACTAATCCTGCAACATCATTAAATGTCTTTTTATCACGATCAGAATTAAGTCTTGCTTTACTTCTTCCAAAATCAAATGATTTACCATTAGTATTTAGTTGTTTATTTAAAAAATAGAATGCTCCAACTCCTAAAATAATTATAGGGAGAGTATTTATAATAGCCATAAACATATTGCTATTATCCTGTTTTACATTTATTTTAAAATTCTGTGTCTCACTCTTTTCCAAAATACTTGAGATAACTGAATCAGAAAGTGGTGCTACTAATTTAAACGTTTCATTATTTTTATATCCATCAAGCTTTCCAGTTAATTCATAAACGGATGAATTAGCTCTTGGTGTTATTTTTAATTCAGTTATATTTCCTTCATTTAAATAATTAACAAATTGGTCATATGAAAATTCATGTTTTACTACATTTAAGAGGTTGGCTAAGATAAAAATACCTATTAAAAATAGAAATAATGTTCCATATGATATATAATTTTTACTATTATTTTTATTTTTCATCAAATTTCCTCCTTGTTTTTTAATAATACCTTAATAGTATATCACAATTTTCATTTTTCTCAACATCAAATTGTGATTTTTTTAATCCTGGAATCCAAACTATTCTATCCTTTGAATCAACAACAATTGGCCACAGATCTCTATCTTTTATTGGAATCTTGCTATTTATGAAAATATCTTTTACTTTTTTTGGTTTATTCATACCCTTTACAATCATCTTATCTCCACTTTTTCTAGTTCTAACATGAAGTGGTAATACAACATCATTTTTATTTAATCTACAATAATAATTTGAATTTGATGTTTGTTCTTCTACTTTTTCAATAGTTTTACCATTTGGTAAATTAGCTAAGTCCCCAAGTTCTATTTCATAACTATCAATTTCTCCCGTTTCAAGACCAAAAAATATTTCATTGTAACTTTTTACCACTTTAACATTATTAGGAAGATAAATATATGAAGATGCTTTTTTTGAAGCAATTAGTTTTTTTATTAGTAAAACATGAACATCAGTTATAAGCATTAAATCATCTTGATAATATTCTTTTAAGATACGATAAATTATTTTATTTTTTAATAATTCTTTTAGAGAATTAAATTTTTCTATATCCAATTTATTATCATGATATACTTTATCAAAATTATTTTTAACTTCTTCCTCGATATAATTATCATACATTAGAAGTTCATTACTAAATTTTAAAAACTTTTCATGAACATTTTTTTCTTCACTTTTTAAAAAAGGTAAAACATATTTACGATATCGATTTCTAGTATATTTTGTTTTAAAATTTGATTTATCAATTGCATAAGGAATATTATTTAATTTGTCATATTCTTCTATTTCAGCTTTAGTATGTGTTATAAGTGGTCTTATTAATTTATAATTACCATAATCTATTTCTCTAGCAAATCCAGCATAACCATTTAAAGTAGATCCCCTTACTATTCTCATTAGAATAGTTTCTACTAAATCATCACCATGATGAGCAGTTGTTAGATAATTTGCGTCATATTTTTCTATTAAACTATTAAAAAATTTATATCTGATTGTTCTAGCTTCGTTATGAAAATTATCATCTCCATATTTTTCGATAAGCATATATTCAAAAACAACATCATTATCTTTACAATAGTTTTCTACAAATATTTTTTCTTTAAATGATGCTTTTCTAACGTTATGATTAACATGAGCACAAATTATTTTAATTTTTTTTTCACGTCGTACTTTAATAAGTAAATCTAAAAGAGCCATAGAATCTGGTCCTCCAGAACAACCAAGTACGATAACATCATCATTTTTCAACAATTTTTTTAAATATAAATAAACATCATTCATAAATTTAATTTCTCCTTGATATAATATATTAATTTAAAATCAAAACAAAAGCAACATTATATGCAAAAAAATAATAACTTTAGTTATTATTTGATTTTAATAATATACTCATCGCTTTCTGAATAAAACAACTTTTCTCTTGCATATTTTGCAACATAAGAAGGATCTTTTAATTTATTAAGTTCAACTTTTAAACTTTCTTCTTCTTCTTTTAAAGTAACTAAATTTTCACTTAAATCTTTTTTTTCTTGTCTTTTTTCATATATTTCAGTCCAGGTATTAAATAATGAATAAATAATAGTGCTGTTTACAGCAAGACAAAGCGCACCAAAAACAACCATTCTTCTTATAGACTTTTTTGATTTTTTTCTTGCCACAAACTTCACCTACCTATTCATTATAATTTTAGCAAAAGTAAAGTTTTTTTTCAATAAATGTGACAAAATATCTTTAAAGTTTACATCTTATCTTTTTGAATATTTTATTTCCAAGGAAAAAAGAAAATATAAAAATTGCTAAAAAATAAATATGGATAACTCCACTATTTATAAGTGTATTTGAAATAGTAAAAATAAAAAACATAATTAGCATAAATATAATATTATTTATTATCTTAATATATTTATTACTAAAAAATAAATAGGTATAAAATAGATTAAAACATAGTGCAAAAAAAATACCATATGCCATACAAAATAATATTGATATTATTTGAGTATTTAACTTCATTTAAACAATTTATTGAATAAACTATTTTCCTTATTCATTTTTTTCAATTCTTCTATATAACTTAAACTTATTAATGAACCTTTTATAGAAATAATGCCATCTTTAGTATCCAATTTTACTATTTCTAAATCAGTTCCTTTAATAACAAGGTAACCCATAGTAGTTTCAATTAAAAATTCTTCTTCATCAAAACTATCAATTTTTATAACACCAGTTATATACATATTTTTTCTTTCATTAATACTAATACCATGATTTTGGCTAATACTGCTTAAACTATTTATATTTTTGTCCATAATTTATATCCTCCACTAAAATATATGAGAAAAATTAAATTATATAACAAAAAAAAATCCCAAAAGGGATTTATTAACTATATTATTCAGCAGTCTTATATGCTTCTAAGATAGCTTCTTCAAATTTTGTACGTGTTTCAGGATTAATTGGATGAGCTATATCGCGATATCCTCCTGTTGCAGTTTTTCTACTTGGCATAGCTATAAATAAACCATTGTCTCCTTCAATAATACGAATATCATGAACTGCAAATGCGTCGTCTATTAAAACTGATGCAATTCCTTTCATACGAGATCCTTCTTTTTCAATTTTACGTACATTTACTGATGTTATTTTCATCTTCTGTTCCTCCTTTTTCAAAAAGCAATTAAGAGCAAACTGCTTCTTACTTATAATTTTAAGTAAAACTAACATAAAAGTCAATATTTTTAAAAAAATTCTACATAAAAATGTATATAATTTGTTAAACAAATAACTCTAAACTTCCAATTAAAACATCAGAATAAGAAAATGATCTTAGAACATCTTGATTATCAACTTTAACTAAAAAAACGCATTTGTAAGTTTTTACTATTTTACCACTAAATTCTTCAACCATATTTCTATTACCATTAAATTTAAAAAATATTTGTTTATTTAAATTATTCTCTATAAATAATCTAGTTTTATCTATTTCCATTATCTAGGGTACCCTATATACATAGTACCACTGGTTATTATTCCTCCAACACCATCAGTACCATATTTAGTCTTTTCTAATATTTTTAATAAATCAATATCTTTACTTTTACTAGATAAACTTACACTTGTTGCAATTATCGCAGGATCTAAAGCATGAATATTTATTCTTTTAGGACTTGAGGCAAAATTTGATCCTGCTTTTATTAATTCTTCATAGTTTGATTGACAAGCTCCTGCTATTATTATTAATTTACCATGATCTTTTTCATAACCCCTGGCAGCTTTTACTGCATTAATAAAATTTGTACTATTTTTATAGTTAGAATTATCATTATAATCATCTGTTTTATTATAAAAAGCATCATGTCCTGTTATAACTAAAATATCAGGACTTATTTTTTCTAAATAATTAATTACTTTACTTGAAACATCACTTTCTTTTTCAACTACTCCATAAGATAAAACATTCATTTCTTTATAAAAATTCATACATCTTTCCAAATAATCTTTGTCAGCATCAATATGAAGTATTTTTCCAGGCAAATAAAAATACTCATCTCTGTTTAAATTTATAAATTCTTCCATATTATTAATTAATGTTCTATCGTCTTTTGTTATATCTGCTTCATCTTTTTTTACTGGATTTAAATCATTAATATCACTATCTGCAATCAAACGAATATTTACTCCCTTTAAAATTGCAATATTATTTTTAATATCTATTATTTTAAAAATTGTATCATTATTATGAGACGTTCTTGTAACTAAATCTCCAATATTAAAAAGCATATAATCACCTCTAAGTAATTATATGCTAAACTTATAATTATTATTAATTTATAAATTATTAGCAATTTCAATAAATATTTCTAACGGAATATTTTCAGCTCTTACAGATAAATCTAAATCATATTTATTTAAAACTTCTGAAACTTTTTCTAAATTATAACCTTCTAAATTGTTTTTTAATGTCTTTCTTTTATGAGTAAAACTATCTTTTACTAGTTTAAAAAACAATTCTTCATTCTTTACCTTACATGGATTTTCTTTCTTTTTAAATGAAATAACAACGCTATCAACATTTGGCATAGGTTCAAAATTTTTTTTAGAAACAAAAAATTCCTTTTTTAAATCATAATAGTAATTTAAGAAAACTGTAATTGAACCATAATCTTTAGATCCTGGTCTTGCAACAAATCTATCCCCCACTTCCTTTTGAACCATAAATACCATTTCATTAATATCTAAATTAGTATTTATTAATTTTTCAATAATTGGAGTCGTTATATAATAAGGTAAATTACCAAAGATATATAGCTTATCATATTGATACGTTAGCAAATCTTTTTTTAAATCTCTTTTCATAAAGTCATCGCATATTATTATACAATTATCAACCGTTTTTAAATTATTGTACAAATATGGTATAACTTCTTTATCTATTTCATATCCCAAAACCCTTGAATACAATTTACATAGTTGTTTAGTAAGTCTACCATCGCCACATCCTATTTCAACTACTAAAGAATTTTCTTTATCATCTACAACCTGAGCAATCTTTCTTGTAATACTTATTTGTGTCAAAAAATTTTGACCTAATTTTTTTTTAAATCTAAATCCCATTTTACATCTACACCCTTCTTTTACTTCTACAAAAATAGATTATACCAAAAAAAGAATCATATTGCTATAATTCTTCCGTATTATTACTAATTTGTTCCTTATTCTGTAAAAAAACAGCTTTTTCTTCTTTTATATCTTCTTGTTTTACTATTAATTTTTTTTCTTTTAATAATGAGTTAAACAATATAAATACATTTGCGCCACTTAAACAATATAGTAATACTTTAATAGTAGATAAATTATCAGCTAAATAGTTTGGATTATAATTTATTTGATATTTTTGATACAACAGCATATTAGTATCAAATTTTGCTCTTAATCCAATAATAATTATGACTATAAATACTAAAAATTTAGTAAAGTTAAAAAGTAAATTTTCACTAGTTTTTGCTTTTTTATTAAACATATTTATAACTGTCAAGAATATAACTAAAATAAATGGAATAAATATATTAATTGCTTCAACTAAACTTTTTTCTAATCTTTTATAGGTAAAAAGTATTCCTATTAAAATTAAAGCAAAAGAGGCAAACATTAAAATAAAACTTAATACATTTAACATTTTTGATAATATTTTTTTCATATATTACCTCCCAAATTCTTCCAAAAACCAATTTGCTAATTTATCAGTTTCATTTGCTAATTTATTATAATTATGAGTAATTAAATTATAATAACTTAAAGTGTCATTATAGATTGATACTTTTGAATTTTCTGTTGAATAATAGTAACTTCCATTAGCAAGTAATTGATTTTTTAAGTAGTCTCCATAGAACATAATGTCATTTCTAACATTTTCTACTTCTTCAGTCAAATCATAATCTAAACTTGAATTATACTCTTCAATTCCACTTGAAATAGTATAATCAATTTCAAATAAACATTTATATTGAAGATTATTTGTTAATTCGTTATTAAAATTATATAAATCTAATAAACCTACTTTATCTATATTCATAGTATAAAAACTGCTATTTTCTAATGCTTCTAAACAAGCATTCAATTTTATTTTAGTTTGACTAAAAATAAAATAATCAGATTGAGAAACTTTGTTATCAGATATATTATTAATTTTTTCTTTTAAAATCATGATATTATTTTTATTAGCTTTATATTCTTCAGAATTAATATATTCATTATTAATTTTATAGCTTATTTCTTGATAATGATAAATATTAATAAGAATTAGAAATCCAGATAGAAATATACAAATAATACACAAACTATCAGCAAATAATGATGAAAATTCACTTATCATTTCTTTTATTTCTTTCATTAATCAGTCACCTCAATCATATATTTAAAACCATCTTTTGTTATTTCATTACTCCATAATCTTAACTCATACAAATCTTTTGAATTGGATAAAGTTGTTGTTGTTGTTAAAACATTATCTACTAAATTAGACAACACTCCTGAAGATATTTTATTATTATTTTTATATAAAGAATAAT